>CBDUAX010000910.1:0-1504 GCA_965365235.1 uncultured bacterium | reverse complement strand
CTCTTTGTCTCCGGTACCTCCTGGTGGGAGCGAGGGAATCCCTCACCGACAGCCTGCGAAAGCCACGGACCCGAGTTCTCCCCACCACCTCCCTGTGGGCCGATCTCCGGTTTGGGGTCAAGATGTTGGCCAAGACCCCCCTTCTTTCTCTGACGGCCATCCTCACAATCGGCCTGGGCGTGGGACTCACTACTCAGACCTTCTCGGCGGTCTACGGAACGATCCTCCGTGGCCTTCCCGTGCCGGGTCAGGAACGGCTCATGGCCATCGATGAGAATCGACTCGAGCTGGGCATCGAGTCCATGGAAATGTCTATCCACGACTACCTGGATCTCCGAGACCGGCAGACTTCCTTCGAAGAGGTGGCCGCCTTCTACCAGGGAACCGCCAATCTGGCCGGGGAAGAGGGTTTCCCGGAACGATTCGCTGGAGCCTACGTCAGCGCCAACGCCCTCAGCCACCTGGGGGTGCCGGCCCTTTTTGGACGGGTCTTCCTCCCAGGAGAAGACGCACCAGGCGCGATTCCCGTAGTGGTCCTCTCCCACCATGTATGGCAAAACCGGTTTGCCGGTGATCCGGACGTGCTCGGGAAGATGGTCCGGGTCAACGGAGAGAACACAGAAGTTGTTGGGGTGATGCCGGAGGGTTTTCGGTTTCCCTTCAATGAGGACCTCTGGCTTACGCACCGGATGGACGCCACCGCACTTCCCCGGGGTGCCGGAGAAGACCTTGATGTGTTCGGTCGCCTGCGGGAGGGTGTGTCTATGGAGGCTGCCCGGGCGGAACTGGGGGTCATCGCGGGTGAGCTTGCCCGTCGGTTCCCGGAACGAAACCGGGGGGTGGGGATGGGGCTCCAGAAGTATGATCAACGATTCATGCCCCAGCAGATTCGGGCGGTGATGTGGACGATGCTCTTCTCGACCCTGGGCGTTCTTCTCATCGCCTGTGCCAACGTCGCAAACCTCCTCCTGGCCAGGGCCACCCTCCGTACCCGGGAGATGGCCATTCGCACGGCCATGGGGGCAAGCCGGTTCAGGGTGATCCGGCAACTTTTTGTGGAATCCATGATTCTGGCGGTATTGGGCGGGGGGTTGGGTCTCGGGGTAAGCATTTGGGGGTTGAAGGTCTATTCGGACTTCGGTTCCGGGATCAACCGACCCTACTGGATCGATCCCAGCGTCGATCTTCCCATGCTCCTCTTCTGCCTGGGAGTAACTGCCACAGCCAGCATCGCCGCAGGAATTCTCCCGGCCCATCGGGCCTCTGGCCTGAAGATCGGCGAGATCATCAAGGACCAGAGTCGAGGATCGTCCAGCCTCCGCCTGGGCCGGTTCAGTACCACGCTGGTGGTGTCGGAGATTGCACTCTCCGCCGCCGTGCTGGTAGGAGCCGGATTCATGGTCCGGAGTGTTATCAACGTGAGCCGGATCCAGTACGGGTTCGACTCATCGAACATCCTCACCGGAAGGGTGAACCTCTTCGAGTCCGAATATCCGGAGCCAGG
>CBDUAX010000909.1:0-1510 GCA_965365235.1 uncultured bacterium | reverse complement strand
GGCCGAGAGTGGCGGAGGTGTGGACGGAGGGCGGTCTCCCCGGGAGGGTCCAGGAGCCTGACCCGGACTCCCTGGAGGGGTTCCAACGCCCCACCCGACTACGGTTGTGAGTCGGGTGGGGCGCTTCTATTTTTCCGCCGTCCTCACGTTCTTTTCTCCCATCGAGAAGCAGGATCATGGCAATCAAGACCGTCGCTGATCTGGCGGAAAACTCCGTGTCGGGCACCAGGATTCTGGTGCGCGTCGATTTCAATGTCCCTCTGAGTCCGGAGGGGAGTGTGGCGGACGACACCCGGATCGTCCGGGCCCTTCCGACTTTGAACCACCTCCTCGAACGGGGAGGCCGAGTCGTGGTCCTGTCACACCTGGGCCGGCCCAAGGGAGAAGTCAGGCCCGAGTTTTCCCTTGGACCTGTGGCAGACCATCTGACCACGCTCCTGGACTTTCCTGTCCGCTTCTTCCCGGAGCTGACGGGAGGCGGGGTGGAGGCCGCAGTGGGCTCACTGGGGGACGGGGAGTTGTTGCTCCTGGAGAATACCCGCTTCCATCCGGGGGAGACGAAGAACGATCCGGGTCTGGGAGCGAGCTTGGGGTCTATGGCCGATGTGTTTGTGAACGATGCATTTGGGGCCGCCCATCGAGCCCATGCCTCGACGGTGGGGGCGGCTGAAGCCATCCGGGCCCGAGGGGGGAAAGCGGTTGCGGGGTTCCTGATGGAGCGTGAGCTCCAATACCTGGGAAAAGCCTTGGAAACTCCTGACCGACCCTTCGTGGCAATCCTGGGGGGTGCCAAGATCTCAGGGAAGATCGATGTAATCCAGGCCCTTCTCCCCAGGGTCGATCGTCTCCTCATCGGGGGGGCCATGGCCAATACCTTCTTCCTGGCACTGGGCCTGGAGGTCGGAGAGTCGCTGGTGGAAGAAGATCGTGTGGAGGTGGCCAGAGCCGTCCTGGAGGAGGCCGGTGAGAAGCTTTTGCTTCCGGTGGATTGCCTGGTGGCTTCCGAGATCTCGGCCGATGCTGAAGCCGTGCCGGTGGACCGGAGCGCCGTGGGGATTCACCACCGCATCGCTGACATAGGGCCGGCCACCCGATCCCTCTTCTCCGAAACCATCGCCGGAGCCAAGACGGTGGTCTGGAATGGGCCCATGGGCGTCTTCGAGATGGAGCCTTTCGCAGAGGGGACGCTGGCCGTGGCTCAGGCGGTAGCCCACGTGACCGACGCCGGCGGGACCACCATCGTGGGCGGAGGGGACTCGGTGGCTGCGGCCGAGAAGGCCGGGGTCACGGCCCGTCTCAGCCACGTTTCAACAGGGGGGGGTGCGTCTCTTGAGTTCCTGGCGGGGTCGGTTCTTCCGGGAGTTGCCGCTCTGGGCCCAGCCAGCGGAGGAACCCAATGAACCAGACACCAGTGATTGCCGGAAACTGGAAGATGAACCTGGATCCGGAACAGACCAGGGAGTTCTTTCAGGGCTTTTCCCCGCATTTTCCCGCGAGTAAGGAGCCTGAG
>CBDUAX010000908.1:0-1516 GCA_965365235.1 uncultured bacterium | reverse complement strand
ACGGCTTCTTCCAAGGCGACGTCTACCCCGAGGGCGGCTTCAGGCCGGAGCACGGCGCCCAGCGCGGCTCGGTCGCCGACATGCCGCTCTTTCCCGGCGATCCCTTGACGCCGGGGGTCGGCGCCACCTCCTCCGCGGGCGCTTGGACTTCAGGCTCAGGCCCCCGGTAGCACAGGCTTCTCAAGCCCTGGACCAGATCACTGTCCGCGCCGGCACCGGTGAGGCGCTCCGCCGCGGCCTGGTCAACCCTGAAGGCCAGGCAATCGGGCCGGGCCATCTCGAGGATGATGGTGGTGGAGAGACCTGCCTCCAGGAGGCCTTCGATCTGCTCAAGGGTGAAGGGTTGGCCCTCCTGAGCCCACGATGGAGCCGGAGCGAGGAGAAGAAACGAAAGGACCAGAAAATCCCCCAATCGGGGGAGGAGCAGGCGTGTCATTCCCGCCTCCTGTGGGCGGAGGTCTGCAGGTCGGGAGGTTCTCGGCCCCCCGCTGTTCCATCACCGTCCGAAACCGCTGGCATCTATCGAAGAGGGTACGGAATACCTCCAGGTACTCCGCCCTGAGGGTTGGTAATTGGGTGGATCGAGGAAACTCCGCCAAGAGGCGAACGAGGTCAGCGTCGATGGCATCCAAGATGCCGTTCCCCCGATCGTACTGAGCTTCCGTGGCCGCATCCTCCACCTCCTGGAGCCGTCCCCGGAGGGAATCGAGGGAAGAGGAGGGTGGATCCACGATCACTGGTCGCACCCGGAAACCGGCGGAGGTGGTCAGCCCCTCGAAACGACCGGTGACGGTGACCTCACCGGCGCCGAGCCCCCTGAGAACTCCGGTGTCGTCGATGCTTGCCACAGCCGGATCGGAAGACTGGAAGGTTCCTGCGACGGGATCGTTGTTCTGATCCGTCAGCCGAAGCTGAAGACTCTCCCCTTCGTCCAACTCACCCTGGGCAGGGAGGATCCGAATGTCTGTGACGAGGGGCTCGGGCTCCTCCGCCGGAGGAGGAGGCTGATCCTCCTGTACCCGAGTTTCCTGTGGCGACGGCGAAGGAGCGGCTTCTCGTTCCGGCGTTGGGGGGGTGGCCGGGACCGCCTCCTCCACAGCACCGGTGACCACCACCAGGGCGGAGGCCGTGAGGAGACCCTCCCCCTCCCTCCCTTCCACAGACGCTTGGACGAAAGCCTGACCTGCACCTTCCGCAGTCAGGATTCCAGCCCGGGACACGGTAATGACAGAGCTGTCCGTGGTCTGCCAGCTCCGAGTGGGGATGGAACCGAAGGGGAGTTCTGCCCCGGCTTCATCCCACAGCTGGAGCCCAAGCTCCTGGGTCGCTCCGGGTTCCAGGGAAAGGCTGTCTCCCGGGAGGATCGCCACGGAGGCTGGAAGGGGGTCGGGGGAGGCGGCGGGTGGAGAGAGCGGCTCCCCCGGCCCAGTGGCGAGACTCCAGAGCCCATAAGCCAGCACCCCCACGGCACCGGCAGAGAGGCCGCCGATTGCGAAGGGCCGGAGACTCCGAGGCC
>CBDUAX010000907.1:0-1518 GCA_965365235.1 uncultured bacterium | reverse complement strand
CCCTATCCCTGGCAGCTACGTCATTCGCCCCCGCCGGGCAGGGTGGATCGCCATGGAGAGCGGTTTTCATCCGCGGAACCCGTGATCGCGACCTGGTGGACGACGGCATACTCATGGAGTTGGCTCTCCGAGTCAGTCGGTTCGGGGCCCGGAAGGATTTGGGTGGGGTAGGGTTCCAGGAATCCCAGGCACTGGCGGCAGGAGCCCTGGCCGCAGCGGAACAGGCACGGGGGGAGGAGTCCATCGACCTTTCAGGCCTCTTCAGAGGGTTCCTCCATCGCTTGGAGCCGGAGCTGAGGGATGACAGGATTCAGGTTCTTCCTTTCCTTGGCGGCGAACTCCCTACCGTCCGAGGAGGCCGGAGGCATCTGGAAACGGCGCTCTTCTCCATCGTCCAGAAATCATGGTCTTCCCTTCTTCCCCGGGGCGGTACCATCACCCTCCGGACCTGGGAAGAGGAGGGCTCCGTCTGGTGCACCATCGCGGATGACGGAAAAGGCACTGAGGACTGGCTGGTCCTGGAAGATCTCTCTCGGGAATCTCTGGGGGTTGAAGGGAGTGGAGAGGATCTTCCCCACGCCGGCCTGGAGGTGGCCAAAGAACTCATCGAGGCTGGTGGCGGGACCTTTCACGTCGAGATCCGTCCCCAGCTCTGGACCCGCTATACGGTGGTCTTCCCTTCCGCTCGGGTTGTGGGCAAAGAGATCCGGAAAGCAGGATCCACATCCCTTCCCCCGGCTGTGGAGGTCCACCGGGCTGACAGCGGGACCCTGGAAGTTCTGGTAGTCGACGACAATGAGATGGTTCGAACCGTCCTCAGGAAATTCCTGGAGCGGGAAGGCCACGGGGTGACCGAGGCGGACGATGGGAGTGTTGCCCTGGACATCCTCAGGGAGCAGGGCGGATTCGATCACGTCATGGTGGACATCGATATGCCCGGAACCACCGGGATTGAATTCTTCAAGGAGTTGGATTCCGTCGCACCGGACATGAAGGCTCGGACCGTGTTCATGACCGGTGGGTTCCAGGAAGGCGAAACGGAGGACTTCATTCAGGGCACCGGAAGGCCTCACATCCAGAAGCCTTTCGACCTGAAGGTGGTGTCGGATCTCCTGCAGGTCTGACCGTCAGGCCCTGTCTTCCCCAGCCCCACACACTCCCGGTCCACCTTCGACGAATGTCCAGCATGAGCAACGAGAGCCCCAACGGATGTTGGGGCTCTCTCGTTCGCTGACGGATCCTTGACTTGGGACCCTAGTCCTTGCTGTCTGCTCCCGACATTCGATCGCCGGCCCAAGCCAGAGATTCCAGGTAGATGTTCGGAAGGGTAAAAGGATCCACCCCCAACGATTTCAACTCCGCGTCGGCCCCCTCCCAATCCCCCGCTCCGTACGCTTCGACAGTCTTCAAGAGTTGGCCGCCAATTCCGGTTCGCCAGAGTAGGGCCTCTTGGACCGTCTCTGACAGGTCGACTCTCTTGAATAGATCTTCCATGGGGATCTTCAGGAGAACGTCGAT
>CBDUAX010000906.1:0-1521 GCA_965365235.1 uncultured bacterium | reverse complement strand
CACCGACGCCGATAAAGGCCACCGCCTCGAAGAGGGGCTGGGTCAGCGTGAGGGCGGACTGCCACGCGTTGTCCGCGCCGAACTGAACCTTGATGAACTCACCGGCCTCCCCACCAAAAAACTCCGCCGGGAGGAAGGACACAGCAGGGGCGATGTTCCGCGTGTAGCTTCCGCTGAAATCGATGGTGGGCATGACCGAGCCCCAGGCTTCCGAGACCTGTTCCTCGGCCTGTCTCAGAGCCAGCCTTGCGTCCTGGATATCCAGACTCTGGTCCAGGGCCGTTCGGATCGCCTCCGGTAGGGAAAGGGTCAGGCTCGCCCCTTCCGAACGAACGGCTCCCCCGTCACTCCGACTCTGTCCGGCAGCCGGAGTGTTGAGAGAGACGAGTAAGGCCGATAGAAATAGCCCTGTGGTTTTCACAGGGACGCTCAGGAACCCACCTCGTTTGAATCTCATGATCTTCTTTGGCTTCGTTTCTCTTCCAGTCCACGGATGGGCCCGATCTTGTGTGCTGGGTCCTCCACCCGACACCGGATTGGAGTTCAGGTTTACGCCGTTAACCACCAGCGGTTCCCACCATACCCGAGATCCATTCCCGGGTGTGTTGCCCCGGCGCGTGTCCATCTCCTTCCCCGCCGCTCAGCTGGGCCTCATAGGCCGGCGTCCCCACCCCGGAGATCAGTCGGAGGTAAGAATCGATCACGAGGGCTCTGAATTCTTCCTCTGATCGGACCGGCAACAGCCCCCGGTGGTAGATGGAGACCAGACCATGGCCATGGGCCCAGAGGGTCAGAGAAACCTGGTGCGGATCTCCCTTCTTGATGAGACCGGCATCCATCATTTCCCGGACCCTGTCGGTCCAGAACTGCCCCACCGCACAAGCCTGGTTGGCGGCCTCGGAGGGTCCCGACTGAATCCCGAGCAGGTCGGTGGGCACATAGATGATCTCGTACAGCGCCGGTTGCTCGAGAGCGAAATCCACATACGCCTGGCCGGCCAGACGGAACCGCTCAGCCGGAGTGTCTCCGCTCAATGCCCGGTAGAGGTACTGGGTGAACTGGCGATAGGCCTCAGCCACGAGGTCCTGGAGAACCGCATCCTTGTTCTCGTAGTGACGGTAGAGAGCAGGCGCCGTGCACCCGACGCATTTCGCCAGCTTTCGCATGGAAAAACCGTCCATCCCCTCGGCGAGGTACAGGTCGCATGCGCACCGTAGAATCTGATTTCGTTGAATACCCATAGTGTGAACAACGTAAACCGATTCAGAAAGGTTTCAATACCTACGGGTTCAAAAGGTGGATGAGATGTTTAGACCACCTGGTCGTAACGGTGCAATCATCGCCCGCAGTCAGGGGCCTTTCGGGTTAGACCGGGGTCCCTACGAGAATCCTGGAGGCGGTGGGCTTGATTGGCGGAAACGGCGGAGGGGCCGCCGGAGCTCGGAGTTCACTGCCCCCGGGGTGCGGTTGTTGGACGGATCTTCCCCAGGAGGAAGGTGGAGCCGATGATCGCCGCCGCTC
>CBDUAX010000905.1:0-1535 GCA_965365235.1 uncultured bacterium | reverse complement strand
TTTGGGAGGAAAGTGCCCGTTTTATCACCGCCTATGAAGACCTTCACCGGGGGAACCTCCGGGCGGCGGGACCGGTCTTCAGGGAAAGGAACACCCGGGCCGACGTGCTAGGGGGACGGGCCCGACTCGCTTTAGGGGAGTGGGAAGCCGCACAGGGGCACGTGGACGAATCCATTCGCCATTACCAAGCCAGCCTGCACGGGTACCAACGGCCCAGGGCTGTCCTGGAGTTGGCCCGACTCCATGAGGTTGCGGGGCGCACGGAAGAGGCCCTCGACTACTGGAATCGGCTTCTGGTCACAACCAGAAGCGGAGATCCGGATCTCTCCCAGGTGGCGGAGGCCAATGCGGCCATTGCCCGCCTGACCCAGTAGCCTCCGGTAGCCTCCTCCGGCTCGACGGCCGGGAACAGTTGGAGGCCTCCCTCCTTCCGCTCAGGGTTCCAGGAGCTCCGGGCATCCGTTTTGGTGCGGGCGTCTCCTCGGTCATGGGGTGACGGTTCCACTCCAGAAAGCCTGTGGAGGCGCTGTACCGAAACTCTTTCACCCCTCCAGATCTTTTCCCAGGGCCTCCCCTATGCCTTTGATGGTCTTGTCCAGCTTCTTGTGAACGGGCCCCATGGCCAGAGCTATGACGGCAGCACCCATCCATGTACCCACCCCATCCGGGAGCTGAAGCCGCTGGGCAAGGACGTTTTCCGCCACCTCTTCCACCGTGGCGAAGAGGAGGGTCAGGACAAGGAACAGGCCCCCGTAGATGGTGGTCCTGTTGATGAGGGGCCGGAGATCGAAGGCGCCGGAGTAGAGGATGGCAACGGCGAAGCCCGTGAGATCCACGAACCAGACCACCGGATGGTAGAGGGCGTGAAACACACCTTCCATACCCAAGACCACCGGGGACCCCGTCAGATCCCCGAGGACCCAAAGGGCCACCGAGGTAGCCGTGAACCCTGCCACAGTCAGCTGAGTGAAGACAATCCAAAGAACGCGCTTCCTCTCGTCCTCGGTGGCCAGCCGGAATCCCGTCCAAGCCACGCCCACGATGAGGAGGATGACGGCAGCGCCCACGAGGTCCAGAACAATCTGAAGTGGAACATCGTGGAGGGAGGGTGGGGTGGGATCGGAGAGAATGTTGTAGCCGTGGGAGCCCGGACGGACCAGCCGGAACGCAAAACCGAAAGCGGCAAGGGTGAAGAGGACCTTGAACCACAGAGTCCCCACCAGAAGGGCCGTGGTGCGAGCCGTGAAGCGATCGGCCAGGGGCAACCAACCCTTCCGACGGTTCCGGGCCAGAAGGGCGTCCACATCGACGGGTCGGATGGGCCGGGGGAAGGTGGTCCAGAACTTGAACCCCTCCACAATTGCCCCCATCCAACAGAGACCGAAGGCCACCCTTCTCCAGAGCTCAGAGTCCCCGGATGGAACCACCGAAAGGGCCATGCACGCCGCGATGTAGGCCAGCATCATGGCCAGGTGGCGCCCCTCGCTCTGCCCCCCGACCCTCCAGGCTACGGCCAGCGCCAGGAAGGCGGCATA
>CBDUAX010000904.1:0-1541 GCA_965365235.1 uncultured bacterium | reverse complement strand
CTGGCAGGACGGCGGCAGAGGTAGAATGGAACGTCGTTGGGATGGTGCGGTGCCAGCTCGTAGAAGCTGGCAGGCCCGCCACGGATATCGAAGGACACCGTCCGAT
This sequence comes from uncultured bacterium, assembly GCA_965365235.1. Taxonomy (GTDB): domain Bacteria; phylum Gemmatimonadota; class Gemmatimonadetes; order Longimicrobiales; family Gaopeijiaceae; genus CBDUAX01. Next base: position 1,435 of record CBDUAX010000904.1, on the reverse strand, counting down.
CCTTCCTTGGGTCGACTGCACAGAGTTCGGTCAAGGTAACCGGGGTTGATCAGGATCACCCACCGCGGAGAGTCCTTCTCTCCTCTGGCGCAGTTCCTGGACCACTGGATGATCCGTGAATGGGGCCTGAAACCGGTGGACAGGGATGAACCGGATCTCCTGTCCCACAGCCGAAGGACGCCGCAGACGGAGGTTGACCGTCTTGATCTTCTGCCCCCGACTTTCCCGGACCTCTGTTACCTCCCTTAGGGGGATGCGCGTTCTGCGACCTGCAGCAAGGACGACGACTTCCCCTTCTGATAACCACACCTCCTGCAGTCTTCTCGTGCCAAGTCTGAAGAGGACGGAGGTCCCGGCCCATAAGGCCATGCCGAGCAATTTGACCTCCATCGACGCCGGTTTTCCGAACCACTCATACCACACTCCCAGCATGCCGATCCCCACACCGATGGTCCAGATCCAAGGGAAAAGGTCCCTCCAAAAAAAGGTTGCGCCCGACGAGATACGTTTTTCTCCGGACCCTGCTATCGCCTGCACCGGGATCTCCCTTCCAAGAGAGGATGAAGCGCCTACCTTGGGCTCCTAGAGGTTTACGAAAAGGGGCGAGGGCGTCTTCAGGATCAGAGTCTTCAAACCCGTCCCTCAGGCCGATAGGCCGGCACTCCGGGCCATCCGTTTCAGCATCTGGATCTGGCCGGCATGATAGGTGTCGTGAAGGACGGCACCGGTGATCAGATCCGCGAAAGTGGTACTGCCCCTCTCCCCCGAGACCTCATCTAGCCGTTGAGGATCGAAGGACACCAGGGTTTCCAGCAGGCTCTCGTGATGCCGCCGCAAGATCCGCTTGTCCTCGGCCCAAGCCTCGGACACTTCACCGTCCAGGGGGTCCGGCCAATTCGCTGGCTTCCGAGGGAAACCTCCTCGTGGCGCACCGGTGAGACGGCGGTCCACGGCATAGTTCCAATAGGCGACGTGAAGAGCCAAGCCCCAGATGCTGTGTCGATCCGGAAACGGCCTCCACGAGGCAACCTTCGGAGAAACCCCTCGGAGGGCCCCCAGGGCCGTTGGGCCTCCGTGCCAGGGGTTGGCCCCTGGAGGGGGGTGAAAGTGGCGGATCGCTTCCTCGAGTCGTCGATCACTCATTTCCATTCCCCGGATTGTGTTCCCTGGTTTTGGTGTGGGAGCCGTCGTGGACATCCCGAACGCGATCCTGGTCAGAAGCCGAAATGGATCGCCTGGCTCGCGACAACGATCCAGGTCACCAGGATCCCACTCAGGAAAGCGCCAACATAGACGTGACCGGTCACCCTTTGAAAATGGGCGGTCACGAGCCCCACGATGATCATGATGGGGACAAACTGAAACGCGATGATGCTCCACAGCGGCTCCGATGGAATCGCGAGCGACCATCGCCAATGGAGCCAAGCCGAAGAGC
>CBDUAX010000903.1:0-1543 GCA_965365235.1 uncultured bacterium | reverse complement strand
GGCGGATCCTCCGGGCTCTGGGCATGGAGCGATTGGGGTGCTGAGCTTCGGGTGGTCGGGCGCCCACCTCCCCGGCTCACGTGGTGGAGCCGGGCCGGGATGATCCAACTTGCTCCCGGGATCAGCAATCGTCTCTGGATCCTGAGGTCATTGGGCCCCTGGAAGGCCTTCCGGATCGCAGCGGAAAACCCCCGAGCCGCCCAGCTCCGACGCCTTCGCTCCGTCCTCCGCTGGAATGCCGCCTCGGAGTACGGGATCCGATATGACTTCCGGAGCATCAGAACGGTCGAAGAGTTCCGGCGCAGGGTGCCGGTTGTTCGCTACGACGACCTGGCCCCGGAGATGGAGGCGATCCAGGAGGGAAGGGAAGGGGTCCTTACTTCGGAGGCCGTTCTCCTCCTCCAACCCTCCAGCGGATCGACGGCAGCCACCAAGCTCATCCCCTACACGGCGACGCTGAGGCGGGAGTTCAACCGGGCCGTTTCGGTCTGGATGGCCGACCTGTTCTGGGCCCGCCCAGAGTTGATGGACGGACCGGCCTACTGGTCCGTCTCCCCCCAGACAGCGGAGCTGCCGACGGTGTCGGGGCCGATTCCGGTTGGGTTCGACGACGATGCAGCCTACCTGGGCGGTTTGACCCGGGCCATCGTCCTGGGGGCCCTGGCCGTACCCGGGGAAGTCGGTGGCCTCCGGGAGCTGGAGGCCCACCGCTACGCCACGCTGAGGTATCTGTTGAGTGCTCCGGATCTGCGGCTCATTTCGGCGTGGAGTCCCACCTACCTGGCCCTTTTGCTCGAGCCCCTCCAGCGTTGGTGGGAGCCTCTGGTGGACGACGTAGAAAAGGGGACCCTGAGCGGGCCGGAAGGTCTCGGGTTCCCCTCCGGGACCGCCCTTCCGCTCCCTGCGGCTGATCGCCAACGGGCCCGGGAACTCCGGGCAGCGGGTCCGGAGAGCCTCCCTGAGATCTGGAGTTGGTTGGGGCTCCTCAGCGCCTGGGCTGACGGTGCATCGGCCCCTTACGCCCGGGACCTTCAGGGGCTGTTCCCTGGCGTGCCCTTTCAGCCGAAGGGCCTCATCGCCACGGAGGCCTTCGTGACGATTCCCCGGTGGCACCTTCCAGGGGCTCAACCGGCCATCACTTCTCATTTCCTGGAGTTCCTTCCCGAAGGGGCCGATGTAGAGGATGCCCTGCTGGTGGACGAGCTCGGGTACGGGGACCGGTATGAGGTGGTGCTCACCACAGGAGGCGGATTGTACCGGTACCGTCTAGGGGACCTGGTGGAGGTGGTGGGACATGGCGAGGGGTTACCCTGCCTCCGGTTCGCGGGGCGGGCGGACCGGGTATCGGATCTTTTCGGGGAAAAACTCTCTGACGGGTTTGTCACGCGTGTCCTGGAAGAAGTCTGTGCAGCCGGTGGGTTGGAGCCGGAGTTCTCCCTCCTGGCCCCTGAGCAGGAAGATGGGCGGGCCGGCTATGTCTGGTATCTGGGGTTCGGGGAGGAGGGGGTAGGTCCTGGAGCCGAAGACCCCGGGGGAGCCCCGG
>CBDUAX010000902.1:0-1545 GCA_965365235.1 uncultured bacterium | reverse complement strand
CCTGAAGTTCGAGCCCGGCTCGGATTTCAACTACAGCAACTACGGCCTGGAGCAAATGGCTCTGGCCATGCGGAACGTCTCGGGTGAGGCGGTAGGTCCCTATCTGTTCGACCGGGTCTTGGGGAAGATCGGGCTACCGCGCGGGATTCGGGACAACGGGTTCCGGGACATGCCCTACGCTGACGACCGAGAGTTGAACTTCGCCGAGGAACCGGGTTGGGGGGTGGGTGGAAGCACCGGATGCGACGCCTACGGCGCGGACAAGAGTGAGAGCCCGTACGGGTTCAACTCGATCGTTGGGAGCACATTCCGGTGCACTACCCGTGACTTCGCCCGACTCGCCTACCTCTGGCTTCGAGGAGGCCGCTGGAGGGACGAACAGCTGGTTCCCGATGAGTGGCTTCGGCTGGCCACATCCCGCTATGTCCGGGAGGACGGCACCGCACCCTCCCCCTACGGCTATACCTTCTGGGTACAAGACAGCTTGGAGGGAGTACCGAGCGATCTTTTCATGTCCCGGGGGCACAATCTCAATCACAGCTATGTCATCCCGAGCTTGGACCTGGTTGTTGTCCGGCAGGGCAACCAGAACCGGCAGCGAAGGGATGAGCCGCCCTTTGCCACTACACTGATCCAGAAGATCGTAGGCTCACTCCCCGCAGCTGGTGAATGAGGATTCGCCAGGACCTGGCCTTCCACCCACCGGAGTAAGAATGGAATTGGCCCGATTGGGCCTTGGGGCCATGGGAGCACAGATGGCCGAACGTCTAGGGGAAGAACACCGGGCGGTGGAGGAAGCCATCGATCAGATGGCCCAAAGGGGCTTCGACCGGGACCAGTTCGCATGAGCCCTGGGCAGTGCCGTTGGTCAGAGGATGGCACCGAGAGCCAGATAAGCCACAACCGTCACCCCACCCACTGCCAGGGCATAGGGAAGCTGGGTCCGGACATGATCGATATGGTCGGTCCCAGCAGCCATGGAGGACATGATTGTACTATCGGAGATGGGGGAGCAGTGATCCCCGAAAATGCCCCCGCCCAGCGCCGATGCGATGACGAGGCTGGGATGGAGGTCTAGAACCTCGATCATTGGGACGGCGATGGGAATCATAATGGCCCAGGTGCCCCACGAGGTCCCGGTGGAAAAGGAGGTGATCCCCGCAGCCAGGAAGAGGGCGGTTGGGACGAGGGAGCTGGGCAACCCCGCTCCCACCGCTCGGGCCACATAGTCCCCCGTTCCCATGGCCTGGCAAACATCTCCGATGACGAAGGCCAGCATAAGGAGCACCCCGATGGGGATCATCCCGCCGACCCCCTTCATGAACATCTCGGTGATCTCCCCCACGGTCAGGATCCCCTGGAGCCGGTAGGATAGGGCAGCCAGCGAGACGGCGATCCCCAGTGCCCAGAAAACCGAGGTGGCACCGTCGCCATCCATGAGGTTCCCCTCCCCCGTCAGGTACAGCCCAACCAGGACCGCCACCACCAGGGTGAGGAGGGGCAGGATCATGTTCGACGCCCGGGGAGGTGAACCGGCCTTCGGCT
>CBDUAX010000901.1:0-1549 GCA_965365235.1 uncultured bacterium | reverse complement strand
CCGCCAGGAGGGGCCGGGTGGGTCCCTCCTGGGTCGCCCGCCGGACCGCCTCCTCCGCCGAAACCCTCAACCAGACGGTGACGGTCCCCGCCGGGAGCTTCTCCATTCTCCCCTGTGCCGCCGGCCATCCACCACCGCTGGCCAATACCACCTCCTCCAACTGAAGCAGATCGTTGGCCACTTCCTTCTCCATTTCCCGGAAGCGGGACTCACCATGCTGGCGGAAGATATCCGGAATGGGAAGGCCCACACGAGATCGAACCTCCTGGTCGAAGTCTCTGAAGGTCCATCCCAGCCGTCGCGCCAGCGCCTGACCAACCAGTGTTTTTCCGCTCCCCATGAACCCCACCAGAAGGACTCGGGAGACGCCCCTCTTTGCCCTCATCGCTCCCCGAACCCCCGATCCATCAGGTACGAGAGGTATCCGTCGAGGTTCCTGCCGACCTCCGACATGGAGTCTCCCCCGAACTTCTCCAGAAAAGCGTCGGCCAGGACCAGGGCGACCATCGCTTCACCAACGACCGCCGCCGCCGGAACCGCACACACATCGCTTCTTTCCACCGCGGCGCTGGCGGGATCTCCGGTTCGGAGGTCTACACTTGCCAGAGGCTTTCGCAGGGTGGAGATGGGCTTCATGGCCCCCCGCACCCGGAGGGGCTCCCCGGTGGTGACTCCGCCTTCCAACCCCCCAGCCCGATTGGTGGACCGGCCCAAGCCCCCGGCCCGGGGAAGATCCGGCGAACGGACGATGGCATCGTGGACACCCGATCCCATCCGGACGGCACCCTGAAATGCCTCTCCTACCTCCACGCCCTTCAGGGCCTGAATGGACATGATCGCTTGGGCCAGCCGACCATCCAACTTCTGGTCCCACGAGATGTGGCTTCCCAGCCCAACGGGAACGCCTCGCGCCACCACCTCGAACACGCCTCCAAGGGTGTCTCCCTCCTCCTTGGCTGCGTCGATGGCTTTCATCATCCCTTCCCCAGCCTCCGCGTCGAGGGTCCGCACCTGGGAAGCGTCAGCCACCGAATTCAGGTCGGCCGGGAGGTCCTCCGGTGGGGAGGCAAGAACGTTCCCGATGGAGAGAACGTGACTTTCGATGGACACTCCGAACTCGCTCAAGAGGCGCTTGGCCACAGCACCGCAAGCCACTCTCGCAGCCGTCTCTCTGGCGCTGGCCCGCTCCAGAATGTCCCGGGTGTCCCTCCGGTCGTACTTCAGAACCCCCACCAAATCCGCATGCCCCGGCCTGGGTAGGTACATGGGTCGGAGGGCTTTTGGGTTCCCACCCACCTCGGGAGGATCATGGGCCATGGCCTTTTGCCAGTTCTCCCAATCCCGATTCCAGATCAGCATGGCAAGTGGGGAGCCCAGCGTCTCCCCCAACCGGAGCCCTGAAAGAACCTCGACCCGATCTGATTCGATCTGCATCCTCCGCCCACGCCCATACCCTTGCTGCCGCCGCCGGAGTTCCGGATCCACATCCCGTTCGACCTGTAGGTCCAGCCCTGCGGGCAGTCCTTCCAGGAACGCCAACAGGCCCCGG
>CBDUAX010000900.1:0-1551 GCA_965365235.1 uncultured bacterium | reverse complement strand
AGCCGGGGCATCCTCGGGAAACGCAGGGGCCATCGCCCCGGGTCATGGGCCCATGACCAAGCCTGGCCGGATCCTGCAAGCGCTCCGGTGGATGAAGGACCCCACCAGCCCCCTCTATCTCCGCCCTCGGTTCGACCCGCGCCTCTTCCGATGGCTGTGGGCCTTTCGCAGGTACTGTACCGAAGCCCACGTTCTCAGGAGTATGCTGGCCCTGGCCCCCCTGGGCCACGAGGGGCGGGCCCTCTTCGATCAACTCCAGGAAGAGGAGGACCTCGATTGCCACTTCCGACCCGACGGTTACTACGAGGTCTACCGAACCTCGGAAGGGTTGGCCGGCGCCAGGGACGAGATCCCCCTCCAAAGAGCCCATGGGTACGACACGCGGGAGGTCTCCGGTGAGTTCCTTCGGGAAGAAGAACCCACTCTGAAACCGGGCACGGCAGGGGGCCTCTTCTTCCCAGAGGCCGCCACGGTGGACCCGGCTCGGTTCCTGGAGGCGCTGAAGCGAGCAGCGGTGTTCCACGGCCTGAAGGTCAGAACCGGGGCGGAAGTCTCGGAGGTTTTGGCCATCGGGGGTCGGACCCGAGGGGTCCGGCTCTCCCACGACGAGATCGTGAACGGAGACACCGTGGTCCTGGCGACTGGCGCCTATTCCCTGTCCTTGGCCAGAGCCGGGGGACTCTCCCTCCCCATCCAACCTGCCAAAGGCTACCACCGGGACCTCTCCGTGGAACACGAGGGGGCGCCGGCGCTGAACATCACCTTTATGCTGGGGGAGCGATATGTGTTCTGCACGCCCCTGGATGGAACCCTCCGCCTGGCCGGAACCCTGGAGCTCTCCGGACACAATCACCGAAAAATGGGAGCCCGACTCCGCAACCTCACAGAGTCGGCCATGGAATATGTGGATGGGATGGGCGGCTCGGTCTCCACCGATGACTGGGTGGGACTCAGGCCGGTCACACCCGACGGGATGCCCATGGTGGGACCGGCTCCTGGGCTGCAGGGTCTTTTTGTCGCCAACGGACACGCCATGCTCGGCCTCACTCTGGGCCCCATCACCGGCAGGCTCCTGACAGAGTGGATCCTGGAAGGGCAGCCTTCCATGGATATCTCGGCCCTCCGCCCGGATCGGTTCTGACTGCGATTTGTCCAGTGCCATGAAGAAACCTCCCGTTCGTTTGGGTGTGGAGAGGATCCTCCACGACCTTACCTCCTTCCCCTCGGTGCTGAGGAAAGCCCAAAGGGTCGGGTTCGTCACCAGCGATGGCGCCCGGACCGGGCAACACGGCAAAGACAACAGGTCCGGGCAGGGACAGAAACGGTTCCAGCTCTGCAAGATCATAGCCCACGTCATCGATGATCACGGTGAGGAAAACCGGTTCCGCCAACACGGCGCCGGTCTGATCCCGAGGGGCATCTTTGCCGGGATCAAATTCGGCGGCCCCGGTCTCAGCGCCTGACGTGTCTCGGGACGTGCTTTCCTGCGTGGGGCCCTCGCCCGCATCAGCGACGCGCATATTGGGCAGCGCCCGCATGACGGCAATATCC
>CBDUAX010000899.1:0-1553 GCA_965365235.1 uncultured bacterium | reverse complement strand
GGCTGTCATGGGAACGTAGACTTCGGGATTGAAGGCGATGACGTGGCCGCGAAATTCAGGCCGGGTCACACCCACGATCTCGAAAATCTCCCGGTTAAGACGGACCGTGGACCCCACGACCTCTGGATCTGCCCCCAGACGGCCCATCCAGAAGTCGTGGCTCACAACGACCACCCGGTGTTCACCAAACCCCCCATCCTCATCCGGCACGAAAAACCGGCCCAGGGCCGGGGTGGTCCCAAGGGTCCGGAAGTAGCTGGCGGAGACGATCATGCCGAAGGTCCGGATCCCCTCACCACCCATGCTCATACTCATGGGCTGAAGGTCGTAGGCCGCCATCTCCTCCAAAGGAGCGGCTCCGGCCCGGACGGCCAGAAAATCGGGGTAGGACCAGCTGCTGAACCCGTCCCCCACACCCATCTCCACCACCCGCTCCGGATTCCCCAGGCCGGATGGGGGCCGAAGGATCAACCGGTTCACCGCACTGAAAATGGCGGTATTGGCGCCAATTCCGATGGCCAGGGAGAAGGCGGCAACCATCCCGAGCAATGGGCGGCGAGCGGCGGATCTGAGTGCCAGGCGGACGTCCTGGAGGAGGTTTTCCACGGTAGACCTGAACGCAAGGGGTTGGTTTGGAGGACGGTGGAGGGCTGACCCAAAGTCGGACCCGTGATCCCTACGCCCCGCCATGCCGGGAGGTTTCGGAACGGGGTGGGGGGTTGGGGGGTGCGCCTTTCCGGGAGGGACCGTTTCAGCCCCATCCCCCTTGCGCCACGCAAGGGCTTAACCTGTGACTCCGCACCCGTCAACCTCCTACCGCGACCATCGACTCGCCCCCGGGCGGCACCGTTACCTGGATCCAGCTTTCTGTCCCCTCGCCCGGATTCTGGCGGATGGTTGCCGGCTGGGGCCGACCATTCACCAACAACGAGGTGTGGGAGCCTGAGAAGACAGCCCTCCAGTTCAGGGCGGGACCCTCCTGGTTCTGGAGGGTGCTTCGGATATCTCCATCGTGCCTTAAGGAAATCTCATTTTCGATTGTCGGTAAATGACTTACCTCTCCCCATTTCACCGAGTCTGTTAAGCGGGATTTGGTCTCGATCACCCCCTCCGATGCCAGGGGATTCACACCCATGAGCATGGTCACGATGTGACCTACCGCCGTGAAGGAGACCTCAGGGTATTCCCTTCGAGGGAGCTCCGGATCGAGCTGGTCCATGAGGGCCCGGAAGGCTCTCTGGTAGGCCCCGTTCCGGTAGAAGATCTCCGGCAGGTAGGCGTTCAGTTCGACCATGCCCCCGTTTGGAAGGCCGGCCAATACCTGCTCCCGCCGGGGACCCTCCTCCACGAGTCCGAAGTAGAGGGGGTAGATCTGACCCAGAGGCAACGGGGAAGTATCGAAGCTTCCATCGGGGAGGATCGCCGCACTGAAACGCCCCGTCTCGGGGTTCCACCATTCATCGTTGTAGAGACGCCGGAGCCGCCCCGCTGCAGCCTGGAAAGGAAGAGCCGCATCCCCTTCCCCTCGCAGCCGGAGAACCTTGGCGAAGGCA
>CBDUAX010000898.1:0-1553 GCA_965365235.1 uncultured bacterium | reverse complement strand
TATGGCACCGCCATGATCAATCCCTTCACGGTCCTCATCGCCCAGGACGTGGCCGGCATCCAGCCCACCTCCGGGCTTTGGTTCCGGTTCGTTCTCCTGATCATCTTCCTGCCCATCGGGATTCACCACGTGTGGTCTTATGCCAGGAGGGTGGGGGCCGATCCCAGCGCCAGCTTTCTCGCCCACCCTGCCGGCGAAGACCTTCCCGGATCCCCGGGGTCGCCGGACGCCGGGGGTGAGGCGTCGGACGCCGCCTCCGGAGAGGTCGGTGAAGGTTTGACGGGGACGCACCGTCTTTCATTGGTGGCCGTCGTGGCGGCTCTGGGAATACTCATCTGGGGGCTGACCTTCCACCACTGGTACCTGGTGGAGATGGGTGCCCTCTTCGTGGCCCTGGCCATCGTCCTGGCCATCGTCGCTCGTATGAGCCCGGACCGTGCCGCGATGGAGTTCGGAAAGGGCGCCGCAGAGCTCACGACAACCGCTCTGGTCATCGGCGTGGCCCGGGGGATCCAGGTGGTCCTGGACGAGGGGGGCGTCGTGGACACCATCGTCCATTGGATCAGCCTCCCTCTTCAGCAGCTACCCGGTGCACTCTCCGCCGTGGGCATGTTTTTCGTCCAGAGTCTGGCGAACTTCTTCATCCCCTCCGGAAGCGGTCAGGCGTACGTGACCATGCCCATCATGGCGCCGTTGGCCGACCTCGTGGGGGTGTCACGTCAGGTGGCCGTCCTCGCATACCAGTTCGGTGACGGGTTCACGAATATCCTCGTACCCACCAACGCCGTGATCATGGGAATCCTCGCCATGGCGGCGGTCCCTTTCGACCGGTGGGTCCGGTTCGTCTTTCCCTTCATGTTGAAGATCTGGGTGGTAGGCTCCATCGCCCTGGCCGTGGCTGTGCTCATCGGATACGCCTGAGGCCGGTTCATTCGGCTTTCAGGGTCTCCTGGGGGTCGGTCCGGGCAGCCTTGATTGCCGGGATCAGGCTGGCCAGGAGAGCGGCAGATCCCAGAATGGCCATCACGCCTGACAGCGTAGCTTTGTCTACCAGGTCCACTCCGTAGAGCCAACTCCGGAGGATCGCGGAGACCCCGATGGCCCCCGCGAGACCCAAGGCGACCCCCAAAGCAGCCAACCCCAGGGCGTTTCGGAGGACCAGCCCCACGACCTTCCCACCGCCGGCGCCGAGGGCCAACCGGATCCCCATCTCCTGCCTGCGTTGGCCCACAGTGTAGAGCATGGATGCATAGATGCCCCCGGTAGCCAGAACCAGAGACAGGGTGGCGAAGGTCCCCAGGAGGATCGAGAGAAATCGGTGGCCGGCCACGGAGGCCTCCACACGACGGCGCATGGGGATGATCTCCTCCACTGGGAGGTCCGGGTCCGCCGCCCAGATCGCCTCCCGTATCGCCGGGGCCAGCGTTTCGAGGTCTGCGGTGGACCGAACCAGAAGCTTGTAGATGTCGGAGAAGGATCCCCACCTGCCCCAGGGGATATAGATCCCGGCGGATACCCCTCTCGGAATCCCCCAGTGTCTCACCCCTCTCACC
>CBDUAX010000897.1:0-1554 GCA_965365235.1 uncultured bacterium | reverse complement strand
TTTCTCAACTTCAACGTCGAGTCGCAGTGCACCCCGAGCCGATCGGCCCTGATGACGGGCCGGCACCCCATTCGATCGGGGACCACCAGGGTCGTCTGGGGCATGCTGTACGGGATGACCCAATGGGAGCAGACGCTTCCCGAGATTCTCTCCGAAGAAGGGTATGCCACCGGGATGTATGGGAAGTGGCACCTGGGTGACACCCAGGGGCGGTTCCCGACGGACCAGGGCTTCGACGAATGGTTCGGAATCGCCAATACGACAGATGAATCTCTCTATTCCACCGGCTTCAAGTTCGATCCCGAAGAGGTGGAGGTCCCCACCATCGTAGAGAGCACTCGTGGAGAGGAACCCCACGAGATCAGGGTCTATGATGTTCCGGCCCGCCGGGAGATCGACTCGGAAATCACCGCCCGAACCATACAGTTCATGGAGAAGAACGTGGAGGCGGGGCAGCCCTTCTTCGCCTATGTCCCGTACACGCAGGTCCACCTCCCGACCCTCCCCCACCCGGACTTCGACGGGCATACGGGCAACGGGAACTTCGCAGATGTGTTGGCCGAGGTGGATGCCCGGGCGGGCCAGCTCCTGGATGCCATCGATGAGCTCGGAATCCGGGACAACACGATCTTCATCTGGATGAGCGAGAACGGTCCTGAAGAGATCTTCCCTCATAACGGAACCGCCGGCCCCTGGCGAGGCACCTACTTCACCGCTCTGGAGGGTTCGCTTCGGACCCCCTTCCTCATCCGGTGGCCGGCCCGGATCGAAGCTGGACAGGTAACCAACGAGATCATGCACATTACCGATCTCTTCCCCACACTGGCGCGAGTGGCGGGTGCGTCGGTTCCCACCGATAGGATCATCGACGGCGTGGACCAGCTCGATTTCTGGACGGGGAGGGCAGAGGAGTCGGCGAGGGAGGGTTTTCCCGTCTACAACGGCGACAATCTGATGGCCTATAAATGGAGAAACTGGAAGGTCCATTTCCTGGAGCAGGCTACCATGGGATCCCCGGTCGTGACTCCGGGTATGCCCCGAGTCTACAACCTGCTTACCGATCCAAAAGAGCAGTACGACCTGGTCCACTTTGGGGGTGAAGATGCGTTTTGGGTCATGCCTCCCATCATGGAGCGGGTCATCGCCCACCGGGCAAGCCTGATGCGGGAGCCGCCGATCCCCCTGGGGACGCCGGACCCGTATGTGCCGGGCGGTGGGCGATAGGAGGGGCCTTGGGGGAATAACCCGGGAAGCCCGATTCCAGGCGCGGTTCATTGGACGGGAACAGCTCCTCGTGAGTCTCGAATACCGGTGGCTGTGGCGATTTTCGGCAGCTGGCTCAAGGGGACGAAGAGGAGTTTCAAACGCTGTCGTGGTTGGACCAAGATTGCTTTCAGCTCTAAAAGGAGGTGTCGGATTGAGGAAACTAAGGAAACGGGGTAGCGCCCCGGGGAGTCCTTCCTCATACAGCTGGCGTTTCATGCTTGCGCTCGCTGGATTGTGGGGATGCGCCGACGGAGGGATGGACGCGTCGGCGCCCGTCGCCACGGAGCC
>CBDUAX010000896.1:0-1560 GCA_965365235.1 uncultured bacterium | reverse complement strand
CCCGCCTTCGACGGGCCTTCCTGTCCCGGGCCTTCGTGGACCAGTCCGGGCCGGGTTTCGTGAACCCGGTCCTCCGGGAAAGCGACCTTGATCAAACTCTCTGACATCCACGCTGCCAAAGGGCGAATTCGGGACGGGGTGGTCCTGACCCCGTGCAAGCGGAGCCTCGCCTTTGAGGGACTGGTTCCAGGCCGCCTTCACTTCAAGTTCGAGAATCTCCAGCGGACGGGTTCGTTCAAGGACCGAGGGGCCCTCAACAAGCTCCTTCAACTCTCTCCCGAAGAGCGGAAGAGGGGCGTGGTGACCGCCAGCGCCGGCAACCACGCCCAGGCCGTGGCCTACCACGCCGGGCGCCTCGGGATCTGTGCCACGGTGGTCATGCCGGAGTTCACTCCCCTGATCAAGGTGTCCAACACCCTCCGGTACGGGGCTCAGGTCATCCAGACCGGGGCCACCCTCTCCGATGGGATTTTGGAGGTCCACCGGATTGTCGAGGAGCACGGGATGAACCTTGTCCATGCCTTCGATGACGACGCGGTCATCGCCGGACAGGGGACCATCGGGCTAGAGCTGGTTGAACAGGTGGAAGACCTCGCTACGGTTGTTGTACCCCTCGGAGGTGGAGGCGTCATCTCGGGGATCGCTGTGGCCGTGAAGGCCCTCAAACCGTCTGTCCGGATCGTCGGGGTCGAGGCGGCGGCGGCGGCATCGGCTCTGGCCTCTCGGAATGCCGGAGAGGTCGTCGCCATCGAGAGCTCTGAAACGCTGGCCGACGGAATCGCGGTGAAGCGTATCGGAGACCGGACCTTCCCCATCATTCAGGAATATGTTGACGAGATCGTCACCGTGGAGGAGGAAGAGATTGCTACCGCTGTCCTTCGACTTCTGGAGCGGGAAAAGACCGTTGTCGAGGGAGCAGGGGCGGTTCCCCTTGCGGCGCTGATGACCGGGAAGATCGCCGTGAAGGAAGACGAATCAGTGGTGGGAATCCTATGCGGTGGAAACATCGACGTGAACATGATCTCCCGTATCATCGAACGGGGCCTGGTTGGGGATGGCCGTGTGGCTCATCTGATCGTGAAGGTCAGGGACCGGCCCGGTTCCCTGTCACGCCTCACGGAGTTGGTGGCCGAAAAAGGAGCCAACGTGCTGGATATCCACCACCGGCGGGGCTTCGCAGACATCTCCGTGGGCGATGTCGAGATCGTCCTTCATCTGGAAACCCGGGGCCCGGATCAGGTGGAAGAGATCATCACTGCCCTGGAGGAACGGGGCTTGCAGGTGGAGGCAGACGTCTAGCCTCTCGGAGCCGCATCAATCGGCGTCCGAGTACCAAGCCTACTCTCCTCAGGAGTCTTCCATGAGCGCCGTGCAGCCAGGCGTCCTCCTCGATGTCCCGGAGGGATGTCGCTACTTGACCTTCGGCCTCGTCCCCGGGGCCAATCCCACCGAACCGTTGAAGGCATTAAGGGATCGGGGAATCGGAGAAGAGATGGTGGTGGGATTGGGCCCGTCTCTGGTCTTTGCCTTGGGTGCCGAGGTGGATGGTCTGAGGCCATT
>CBDUAX010000895.1:0-1569 GCA_965365235.1 uncultured bacterium | reverse complement strand
GGCTGTCGTCAATCCAGCAACTCCGCGTTTCAAGACCAGACCTCGGGGTTCCCCGGACCCAGGTGTCGTGGTTCGAATGGGAAGCGGCCAATAAGTTCGGAATGTCTGGATCGGCTGCTGTCACATCCAACCATCTCCAGCAAGAGCCCCCCCTGTCACACCCCCCATCTTCCCCAAAGAGAGAACGGAGGTGCTGGAGCCGGCGGAGGTGCGGGGGTGGGTGAGGGGGGCGGTGGGGAGATCGGCGGTATTATCAACTTGAGTCAACTCCTCGCAGACTCGGTTGGTGAAAACCCCAGGGGCTCAGAAGGTCCTTCTTTTCCCTACCCTTCCCCCCTCCTATTCCTCCCGCAGCACCCCCGCCGGCTCCAGCGATGCCGCTCGGCGGGCAGGTAGATAATTGGCCGCTGCCGCCACGAGGAGCAGAAGCAGGGTCACACCCAGGTAGACCGCCGGGTTCCGGGCACTCACTCCCACGAGGATCCCTGACACGATCCGGGCTCCCGCGAATGCGCCCGCCAGGCCGAGGCCCACACCCACCAGAACAATCCCCACTCCCTGTCTAAGCACTTGCCAGCGCACCTGTTCCCCCTCGGCGCCCAGCGCCATGCGAATGCTGATCTCCTTCCTCCGTTGACCCACCGAATAGGAGATCACCCCGTAGAGGCCCGCGACGGCAAGGAGGAGAGCGATTCCGGAGAAGGTGGCGATGATCCAGGAGGTAGCCCGCCGGGTCCAGAGAGACTCTTCCATCATGGCAGACATGGTCTCTTCCTGAAAAATGGGGAGCTCCGGGTCCATCTCCACGGTGACCGCACGAGCCTGAGCCATGATCTCCCCAGGATTTCCCGTGGTGCGGAGGGCCGCATGCATGTTATTCAGAGGGAGCTGCCGTATCGGTTGGTAGACACCGGGTCGAGACTCCTCATCGACACCATAGTGACGGACATCCCGGGCGACACCCACGACGGTCATCCAGGTACGGTTGTCTCCCCCCGACCGGACCCTGCGACCGATGGGATCATCGGTACCCTCCAGGTGAGACCGAACAAACGACTCGTTCACCACCACGGCCCAGGTACCCTCTTCCCTTCCGTCGAACTCGCTGAGCCCTCGCCCCTCCAGAAGGGTGACGCTCATGGTCTCCAGATATCCCGGGCTCACCACTCGATTGAGGACCACGGGGTTGTTTTCCTCCGGAGGGCGTTCGACCCCCTCCGCTTCGAAGAACCACCCCCAGTGACCAGAGACCGGCAGCGAACTCGCCAGGGTAGCCGACTCGACTCCGGGAAGGGCGTTCAGTCTGCCCACATACTCCTCGATGAATGCGAGACGAGCCTCCGAGTCCGGGTAGCGGGAAGCGGGCAGCGAAAGTCGATACGTCATGACTCGCTCGGCGTTGAAACCCGGATCGGCTTGCCCCAGCCGCCAGATGTCCAGAGAGCTGAGTCCGCCCACAACCAGGAGGATCATGGCCAGAGCCACTTCAGTCGCCACCAGGACGCTCATACCGCGCCGACGCTGGGCGGAGAGCGTCGAACGTCTCGAAGCGCTACCTCCCGATGCCGA
>CBDUAX010000894.1:0-1574 GCA_965365235.1 uncultured bacterium | reverse complement strand
CCTGGGGCCGAGCTACGAGACGCCGGCGGAGATCCGGTTTCTCGAGAGGATCGGGGCGGATGCGGTGGGGATGTCTACGGTTCCCGAGGCCATCGTCGGTGCGGCGCTGGGCCTTCGGGTCCTGGGCTTTTCCCTCATTACAAACAAAGCAGCAGGGAAGGGCGGGTCCACCCTGAACCACCAGGAGGTTCTGGAAGTAGGAAAGGAGGCCGGTGGAAGGCTCCAAGCCTTGATCAGAGCGTTTGTTCAGGACCTCCCCTGAGAATCTCGGCTGGTCCTTTCGCCGTGCCGACTCCTAGATCGGTAGATCCAGCCCCGGGAGGTAGACCGTTCCGGCAAAGTGATTGACCGGCCCGTGTCCCTTCCCCAGCCCCGGAGCGGATGCGATGGCCCGGGCCACAAAATCAATGGCTTGGTCAGCGGCTTCGGAGAGGGAGAGGCCCCTGGCCAGTCCGGCCGCCGCAGCGGCCGAGAGCGTGCAGCCGGTCCCGTGGGTGTGGGGCGTGTCAATCCGTTGACGCGTCCACCGCAGCTCGGTTTTTCCATCCCAGAGGAGATCCACTGCCTCCCCTTCCCCCAGATGGCCCCCTTTCACCAGGGCTGCCCCAGCCCCCATCTCCACCAAACGCCGGGCGGCCACACCCATCTCCTCAACGGAGTTGACGGCCTCACCCGTCAGAATGCCGGCCTCATGGAGGTTAGGGGTCACCAGTCGGGTAAAGGGAAGGAGCTCCGAAATCAGAGCCCTCTCCGCGTCTGCATCCAGAAGGCGATCTCCACTGGTGGCGACCATGACCGGATCCATCACGTAGTTGGGCAGTTCGTGCTCCTCGATGGCTCGAGCCACCGTTTGGACCAGCGCTGCCGTGGCCAACATGCCTGTCTTGAAAGCGTCGGGGGGAAGGTCCGACGCCACCGCATCGACCTGGGCCCTCACCACGTCCAGAGGAATCGCATGGATGGCTTGCACGCCGCAGGTGTTCTGGGCCGTGATGGCTGTGAGGGCTGAGACCCCGAACACCCCGAATGCCTGGAAGGTCTTGAGGTCGGCCTGGATCCCGGCTCCACCGCCGCTGTCGGACCCGGCGATGGTGAGGGCGATAGGAAGAGCGTTGGATGACATTGTCGTTTCCGGCCAGGGAGGCAAGCTGGCGGGGGATTTGCTCGTATCTCCCGAAAGAACCAAGTATAGGATACCCTTCAAAGAGGTGGAACCGTGGGTTGATTCCAGGAACATCCTCTTCCTTTCGACATCGGCTGCGCATGGGTCTCAGCAGAGAGAAGCAGAAGCTACTTCAGAGGCTCCAGAACTCCCGCCTGAGAACCAAGGAGGGACTCTTCCTCGTGGAAGGGGTGCGGGGTGCCCAGGAGTTCCTGGCCCCCGGAGCCCGGTCGACGATCCGCTTCGCGGTCGTTTCTCCTCGCCTCAATGAGCTTCAGGGCGGGCCCGTCCTGATGGACAGGCTCCAAGGTGCGGGGCTCCCGGTTGAGGTTGTAGAGGACCAGGAACTGTGGGCCGCTTCGGCCACGGAACAACCGCAAGGGGTTCTCCTGGTGGTAGAGGAACCCTCGGA
>CBDUAX010000893.1:0-1576 GCA_965365235.1 uncultured bacterium | reverse complement strand
TACTTCTGGAGGGCGGGAACGGGATCGACCTCGGGTTGGGAGTCATGCACGAGATTGAGCGCATCGAGACCGGGGAGGAGGAATCGGTGATGCGAGGGACCAATGTCCTCGTCGTGAACGGGACCGCGGGTCCCGTGGCTCTGACATTCACCGGGTTCTTCCAACCCCTTCTGGTTGATTGGGGGGATCACCGTGTTTCGGCCAGTGGATCAGCGGCCGTGCCACTGGGTGGGGGGTGGGCCTTGACGGTCGCCTTCCTCTGGCGTCGCGACTCCAGACCACCAGCGGCCGTGGAAAAAAACGACGCAGGGCTCACTGTCGGACTCCGTTTTGCGGTGAAATGATCTTGCCCTGGGGTCGGGCTCGTAGACAGTAGGGATAGGCAACTACCGGGCCCTACGAGATTTCTTGGCTGTTTGGGGAATGGGGGGCGAGGTAGACGGGAGCGGGCAAGAAACCCAGTTGGGCGAACGGGCCGAGAATCCGGGGTTTGTTTTCGTTTGTCATAGCAGAATTCTTCGAATAGTCTCGCTCCGAAAGGCGAAGATTCGGTGAACCCTACGGCGGACCAGAGGCTGCGCCCACTCCCCAAAAGGCCAGAGCGGGAGGCGGTAGTCCACCTGGTCGGTCATGAGCGTCCCGCCCGCAGTAGGCTCGAAGGTATGATGATGAACCCAGGTGTGATAAGGACCCCGAAGTTGACGGTCCGTGAAGGCATGTGGGGGGTCCCAATCGGAGATCTCCGTTCGCCAACGGAATGGGATGCCCTGGAGTTTTAGCCGGTAGTCGATCAGGGTTCCCGGGCCCATCGCGATGGGAAGGGGCGTGAGGATCCGGAAGTGGAGTTCCGGGGGTGTGATGCGCTCGAGGTTTTCGGCGTTCGAGAAGAACTCAAAAACCTCCTCCACGGCCAGGGGGACTTCCACGGCCATTTCAAAGGTACGGAGGCCCCGGACAGCCGACCGGGCCCCAATGGTTTCAGCACGATCCATTCTCATACCTCCAGCCGTCGTCCGACGGCGATCCGAAGAAACGAGCAACAGAGGCAACCCCGTTGTGGAACCAGGCGAGAGTGTTCATCGAGTCGACATCGCCGCCGCCTTCCAGCGTCCGGTACCCACCGGCGTGTTGTACGCTGATCACTTCTAGGAGACCTCCCTCCTTTCAGACCGCCCTTTCAGACCGCCGCGATCCGGCCCAGATGAGCAGGGCCCCGAGGACGGCCGAAAGGGAAGAGCCCATTAGGATTCCGACCTTTGCGTGGGCCAGGTTCTGTGGCAGCTCGAAGGCGAGTCCTCCGATGAAGAGCGACATGGTGAACCCGACACCACACAAGGCGGCGGCTCCTGCGATATGCATCCACCCGACCCCCTCCGGTAGGCCTCCGATCCGGAGTTTCGTGGCCAACCAGGCGAAGAAGAGGACCCCGATGGGCTTTCCAAGGAAGAGACCCAGGGCGACCCCCACCATGACAGAATCCCCGAAGAGGCCGTCCACGCCGGCCTCGACGGTGACACCTGCATTGGCGAAGGCGAACACCGGGACGATGAAGAAGGCAACCCAGGGGTGGAGATGT
>CBDUAX010000892.1:0-1577 GCA_965365235.1 uncultured bacterium | reverse complement strand
TCCCCATTCCGAACCCGGGGAACGGCCTGGTCCAACCAAAGGGATGGCCCCCGCAGCAACGGACGGTTTGCGTTTCTACTGCCGGACAAGATGTTAGCGGACGCCCGGAAACTCAAAGTAGACATCCGCTAATTGAGCACGGACAGCAGATACCGCGTGTCAGGAAAGCCTTCATTCAGCAGTGCTACTGACCCGAGGGACCCCGCAAGGAGTTCAGGTTGAGGATGTGGTCAGCATCGGTATTCGATGGGCCGGCTACCGGCCATCCCCCAGGCCCGGTCCATCGGATTCCGGTACCAACCCTCCCGTTCGATCACCCGGTCATTTCACAACGACTTCGCGGGTTTCCGTGATCGGGAGGTCCGCTGGGAGTTGTTTACCGTGGAATCTGATTAGAGCCGTTCCAGCCTTCGCGAAAGACAGGTTCGCTACGTGGTCAATTTGGTTTAGGATGTCCGAGCAAACGCTGGCTCCGCTGTGAACGTCGTAGGGCGTGATATCGACGAAGAGGTTGTCCGCCTCAATCTCGGTCTTGTCCTTGCTGATGCACCCGTTCCCGTAACTTCGCACCGAAACCACGAACGGCCTCCCCGCGACCACCGTGTCCGGG
Source organism: uncultured bacterium (assembly GCA_965365235.1). GTDB lineage: Bacteria > Gemmatimonadota > Gemmatimonadetes > Longimicrobiales > Gaopeijiaceae > CBDUAX01. The sequence goes on along the minus strand of CBDUAX010000892.1, from coordinate 967 downwards.
TAGACGGCGATCATGACCGGATCCCCGTAGAAGGCGATCACTCCGACCTGCCGATGCTGCGGGGAGAGCGGATCGTCGCACCCTGAAAGGGACGCAAGGAGGGCCCCGCTGAGGAGCACTCTGCAGAGAGGATGTGTCAAAGAGGAATGCATAGGGCCTCCGCGTCGAATCGTGTCAAGTTGGAGCACTCCGGGACGAAGCCGCCTCAAGCGCAGATAAACATGTCGGTGGTTCCCCGTCCAACATGCGGTCAGTAGTGAAACGACTGGGAGACGACCCCTGTGACTGTGGAATGCAGATTCGGACTCTCGGCGACGGGTCCCTCCTCGGCCTGGTCCAGCCAGGATAGGCCAAACGGCTGTTTCCGGAGCACAAGTCTTGCCGAACGGATCTGGTTCCACTGATAGTTGAGTGGGAGCGGCGCAGGCCTTGACCCTTGGTTCCTATGGTAGCAGGGCGGAACGGGCGCTTCTCCTCTCTCCAACAAAACCACCCTCGAAGCCGGACACCTGACCCTGTTCCTCACCGTCCTTTCACTCGCTCTCACCTTCCAGGCCACCCCCGGCACTGTGCTTGGCGTGGTCCGGGACGGTGAGACGGGAACCCCACTTCCCGGCGCCGTCGTCCAATTGGCTCCTCTCGGTCGCTTCACCGTCACCGATTCACTGGGAGAGTACCTGTTCGCCGAAGTACCGGCCGGACCCCAGCACCTCTCCATAACGCAGTTGGGCTATGCCTCCCGGACCCTTCAGGCGCTCGTCCCCTCCTCGGGCCAACTACGGATCAACATCACTCTCCGTCCCGAGCCCATCCCTGTGGCCGGAATCGATGTGACGGGGCTGACGCTCCTGAGGGGCCTGGAGGAGAGCGACCGTGCAGGATTTGCCGACCGCCGGATGACCATGGCAGCGGTTCGGAACAACCCGCTCCTGGCCGAACCGGATGTCTTCCAGGCGTTAGGGGGTGG
>CBDUAX010000891.1:0-1582 GCA_965365235.1 uncultured bacterium | reverse complement strand
CCGCGGCGTCGGTCCCAAACCCAATCCTGACCCCGCTCTCGATGGCCCGACGAAGGTTTTCCCGGGCCCGGGGCAGTACGTATTCCGCCTTGGCCCGGATGGGGGCGGGGAGGGCGTCCAGATCAATGGCATCGACCAGATAAGTCGTTGGAACCAGGAAGGTCCCCCTCTCCTTCATCAGGCGAATGCTCTCCTGATCCAGGAGGGACCCGTGTTCAATTGATGCCACACCTGCTCGAACGGCTGCGTTGATCCCCACCGTCCCATGGGCGTGGGCAGCCACGCCCATGCCGTGCCGGGCCGCCTCTTCCACGATGACACCCATCTCTTCCTCGGTGAACTGCTGAGCACCCACCGATTCTTCAAAAGAGAGGACACCTGCGGTAGCGCAAATCTTGATGCTCTTTGCGCCGTGTTTGATCTGATAGCGGACGGCCTTCAGGACCTCGGCCGGTCCGTCGGCAATTCCTCGTTCGTAACTTCCCTCCAGGATTCCTGGCGCAAACCCGGTAATGTCACAGTGACCGCCGGTGATCCCCAGTGCGTGGCCCGAGGGGACGACCCGGGGGCCGGGGACGAATCCAGCGTCGACGGCCTTCCCCAGTGCCACATCCACGAAACCTCCCGAGCCCACGTCCCGCACGGTAGTGAACCCCGCAAGCAGAGTGGCACGGGCATTCCTGGCAGCCCGGAATGCGGCGTCGGCGGCGGTCGCGGTCACCGGCCGGCTTACCCAATCACCCCCGATGTCATAGGCAAGGTGGGTATGCAGGTCGATGAGCCCCGGGAGAAGGGTCATATCTCCCAGCTCCACCACCTCGGCTCCGGCAGGAAGACGGTCCGGGTTCACGGCCGAGATGGTCTCGCCCTCCACCACGATGACGGCGTCGCTGACCAGCGTGCCTGTCGCCACATCCAACATTCGGTCCGCCCTGAGGACGAGGGGCTCCGTATCGGAGGTCTGAGCCAAGCCAAGGGACGGGAGGAGGACAAAGGTCAAGATGGCGGCCAGAGCTAGAGCCCGGCCGCGGAACCGAACGAGTGCCATAGAGAAACCTCGAAATGTGGGGAAGGACGGACCGATCGGGGCAGCCCGGATCCGGCGCGTTTACACCGGGCCCCTATTCGGGTTCCGAAGGGAGGCGGCCCCGCCTCTCTACGGAACGGCAGTCTCCGCTCTTATCGAAATCCGACGTAGCGTCTCGTCCAGCGCCCCAAGCACCGCGTCCCCTACCTCCCGGGTGGTGGCGAAAGGCCCCTCTCGTCCAAAGCCGAGATCCGGCGTGAAAAACCCTCTGGCCAGGGCGGTGGCGACGGCCCCTTCGATGGCGGATGCTTCCTCTTCCAAATCCAGACAATGTCGAAGCATCATGGCGGTGCTGAGAAGCGTTCCCATGGGGTTCACGACCCCCTGGCCAGCAATGTCGGGGGCTGATCCATGGATCGGCTCGAAGAGCCCGAATCGGTCCTTCCCCAAGGAGGCCGAAGGAAGCATGCCCAGGGACCCTGCCAGGACCGAAGCCTCATCCGTAAGGATATCGCCGAACATGTTTCCCGTGAGGACGACGTCGAAGGTGGAGGG
>CBDUAX010000890.1:0-1587 GCA_965365235.1 uncultured bacterium | reverse complement strand
CCCAGCCGGTCCAACTCCTGAACGGCCTCCGTCTCCAGTCGGGTGAGGGTATCGGCGAGCACCAGGATGTCAGGAACGATCCCCCCACCTCCGAGGATCTGACGCCCCGCATCCGTGAGGAAGATCGGCTTGGCCACCGTGTCGGGGAGAGTAGTGAAGGACCCTGTGAGGGTAGGGGCACTCCGTTCCATGGAGGCGATCTGCTCCGCCCGTTCTTTGTTGATGGACCTCCCTACCGGCGTGAACCAGCGGGCCGTGGTGAGGCGAAGGATATTCCCGCCGGTGAGGGGGAAGAGGGTCTGAACCGAGCCTTTGCCCCATGTGGGCGCGCCGACAACGACCGCTCGATCATGGTCCTGGAGGGCCCCGGCGATGATCTCCGATGCACTGGCGCTGCGCTCGTCCACCAGAACAACCAGGGACAGATCTGGGTGCCGCTGTTCCCGCAGGGCGTTGAAGGTCTCATTCTGGTTGGCTGCCCGACCCCGGGTCTCCACCACCCCCAGACCCGGGTCCAGGAAATAGTCGGTGATCGCGATGCCCTGGTCCAGCGTTCCGCCTGGATTCTGCCGGAGATCCAGGATCAACTCCCGAACCCCCTCGCTCCGCAAGGAATCTACCGCTCGCCGCACCTCTTCGAAGGAGGTCTCGGACACCGACAAGAGCGGGAGATAGCCGACACCCTCTTCCAACTCCAGGGCGAATGGAACGGATTTCAGCTCGATCGTGGCCCGGGTGATGGTGAAGGGGAGCGGCTCAGGAATGCCCGGCCGGCGGATCTGAACCGAGACGTCGGTCCCGGGCCGACCCCGAAGAGCATCCACCACCCGATTTGGTTCCCACCCCTCCGTGGACTCCCCGGAAACGCCGACAATCTGGTCGCCTGCCCGGATTCCGGCCCGGGTCCCAGGCGTTCCGGGGAGAGGAGTCACAACGGTGACCCATCCCTCTCGATCGATGACCTCCAGGCCTACTCCACCGTATTCGCCCTCCATCCGGATGCGGAAATCATCTGCATCCGAAGCGGGCATGAAGGAGGTGTTCGGATCCCCAAGGTCACCCAGGATTCCGGTGATGGCCGAGTGGTAGATCTCTTCACGCTCAACAGGATCGACGAAGCTGGCCATGACATGGCCCACCACCTCCTCGAACAGGCGGACCTGAAAGTAGACATTCCGGTCTTGGCTGACCCCCTGCTGGAGGAACCAGCCTCCGGTGAGGACCGCGGTGAGGAGAACCAATCCTGGCGCGAATATCGCGGAAAAACGTTTCATGAGATCCTGTTGCTGGCCGCCATGGGTCTACGTAGCCGCTCCACTCTTTTCAACCCCCCCGGTGAGAAAGGTTCCGGGGAATGCCTCTATCAATGCCTTACGGATTCCGGCCTGAAGCTTTTCAACCGGGGCGGAAGCATCCAAGAGCCTGATGGTCGGATCTTCCTTTGCCAGGGTCAGGTAGCCCTCCCTGACCCGGGCCAGAAACGACTCGCCCTCCCGCTCGATGCGGTCGCCTTTTGCGGCCCCACCCTTTCGGCGGAGACCCTCGGAGACCGAAAGGTCCAGAACCAATACGAGGTCGGGTTTCAGC
>CBDUAX010000889.1:0-1592 GCA_965365235.1 uncultured bacterium | reverse complement strand
AGCCGTTTTCTTTTGGGGGAGCTTCCTTTCGCAGGATACCAACCCGTTTTCCGGAAAGCAACGATTTCGGTGTGGGTGGGAGTGCCACACGCGCCTGTCCTCAAGGAACGCGAATCCTGAGAGTGTCCAGCACCAACCCCCCCACGAGATCCTTGCTTTGGCCTTCAACCGGGTCACATAATTTCACCGGGGACCGCCCGGGCTGGGCTGTGCGGCGCCATCTCCGAAGAAAGCAAACAGAATGACCGCTGGCCGGGAGGCTGAGGAGCGGCTGAAGGCTGCCCTGGCGGGTCGCTATACCCTCGAGCGAGAGATCGGACGAGGCGGGATGGCGACGGTCTACTTGGCCCGGGATCTGAAGAACGACCGGCCGGTGGCCCTCAAGGTCCTCAACCAGGGAACCTCCGTGGGGGATGCCACCCTCCGCTTTCTCCGGGAGATCCACGTCACCGCAGGGTTGGTCCACCCGCACATCCTCACCCTTCTCGATTCCGATACCGTCGAGGGATTCCACTACTATGTGATGCCCTATGTGGACGGAGAGTCCCTGCGGGATCGGTTGGCCCGGGAGGGCCGGCTTCCGGTGGAAGATTCCGTCCAGATTGCCTGCGAGGTAGCTGATGCCCTGGCACACGCTCACAAGCATGATCTGGTCCACCGGGACATCAAACCGGGCAACATCCTCCTGGGATCCGATCATGTATTCCTGGCGGACTTCGGAATCGTGCGGTCGTCCGATCCCGTCGCTCCCGATCTCACCCAACAGGGACGGTTCCTGGGCACACCACACTACCAGAGTCCCGAGCAGTGGAAGGGGGAGGAACACCTCGACGGAAGAAGCGACCTCTACAGCCTCGGGTGTGTGCTCTTCGAGATGCTTACGGGGGAACCGCCCTTCCGGGGCCCATCCGCTCAGGCCGTGGGGGGGAAGCATCTCTTCGAAAAACCTCCTCCTGTCTCCCTCCTCAGGCGCTCCGTGTCGGCACGATTGGACCGGGTGGTCTCCCGTGCCATGGCCAAAGACCCGGCGGACCGCTTCGCGACGGCCTCGGATTTCGCGAAGGCGCTGAGAGCGACCACCCAGGGTGGCCGAGGAAAACGGAAGGGATGGGAGGGTTCGGGAGGTCGTGGGTGGGTGAAGGTCGCCATGATGGTGGCAGGTACGGCGGCAGCAGCCATTCTGCTCTGGTTCGCTCCGGGGATACCCGGCCGCTCACCTGCATCGGGGGCGACTCCGGATACCACGCGATACTCCGTGTTCGCCCAGCTTAACAGCAGCGGGCCGGATTCGGGGTTGGACGTGGTTCAGAGGCTCAATTCGGCTCTGGAACGGTGGGACGGGCTTACGGTGGCCGAGCCTCTCCGGGTCGGGAATCCGGAAGCTGTTCCTGGAGGTGATCGCGTCATGGATGCGACGCTGGCGGGCTTGGCTCGATCCTCCGGAGTGGGTCGGATTGTCCGGGTCTCGGTGGGGCCCGTGGGCGAGGGGTGGCGGGTGAACGCCGAGCTACTGGATGCCACGGTGGACGGGGATCTGCTGGAGAGCTATAGCGTTCTCGTGTCCGCTGACCTCGTCGGCGCGGATTCCGCTT
>CBDUAX010000888.1:0-1594 GCA_965365235.1 uncultured bacterium | reverse complement strand
GAGCTGCTGAGCGTCAAGGCTGCCGACCGTCTGGACAACACCCTCGACCTGCGGGGCGGGGTTGTTGAGGACCTTCTCATGACCGGTGAGCACGCTCAGAATTGTCCGCTTCGCCACTTCGAGATCGTCTCCGTACCCCACGCCGACCACCAGGTCCACCCGACGAATCTCGTTAGCCGTGTAGTTTGAGATCTTCTCGCCGTAGACCGAACCGTTGGAGATGATAACCCGAACGTTATTCACGGTGTTGATCTGAGTGGCGAAGATGCCGATCTCCTTGACCTTTCCGAGAGTGCCGGCCACCTCCACGAGGTCCCCCACTCTGAAAGGCCGGAAGATCAGGAGCATCACCCCGGCTGCGAAGTTGGAGAGGGTGCCCTGCATAGCCAGGCCCACGGCCAGCCCGGCCGCACCCAGGACGGCGATGAAGGAGGCCGTCGGAATTCCGAAGAGACCGAGGACCGCTACGACGACGAACACCATGGCCAGGGTATAGGCGAGTCCGCTGATGAACGGGATCAAGGTGGCGTCCAACTCTGCCCGTTCGAGCCCTCGTACCGCGGCACGACGAGCCCACCGAGCCATCGCTCGACCGATAACCAACACCAGAATGGCGCCGATCACCTTCAACCCGTATGCACTCACCATGCTGCTCACCTGCGTCAACAATGCCGAAATGTCCAGCTCCCCCATGAGGCCCTCTCCCTTTGGCAGGAATTGCTCGACCGCCGTCCACCGGGACTGCGGAGGCTCATTTCTCTAGACCGGGGTTCGGGCTTTGGAGTCACATCCGAGGAAAAACTGCTATTCTTTGGGCAGGAATACCCCACATAACATTCAAACCTAGAGTGCTCCTGTGCTGCAGTTGCGAGTGGAAAACACCATCAAGTCGACGGAGCCCTGCCCGTGACCAGGGGGGGTGAGGGCTCTCCCTTCAACCGGGCCATCGTGGAGGGCCCCATCTCAAAGGCGGTCTGGACCATCGCCTGGCCCACCATGCTTCAAAACCTCATCGGTGGAATGCAAGGGTTGGTGGATCATGCCATGGTGGGGCATTACGTGGGCTATACGGGGAATGCGGCCATCGGGGTCGCCTGGCAGATCTTTCTGGTGGTCGTGGTATTTATCTCCTCCCTTTTCGCGGGTATGGGCGTTTTGGTCGCCCGTTTCACGGGTGCGAACGAGCCAAAGAAGGTGAACCGGGCCGTCTATCAGGCCTTTCTGACGGTCGCTGTCCTCTCCGTGGGGATCATGGCGCCGGTGGGCTACGTCCTGGCTCCAGCCCTGCTGGACCTGGTGAATGCGGCCCCGGAGGTGCAAGCCGAGGCCCTCCCCTACCTCCGGATCATGTTCCTGTTCAGCTTCGGGATGATGATGTTTTTCATGACCGGGGGTGCCTTCCGGTCTGCAGGGGACGCCCAGACCCCCCTTCGCCTGGGGATCCTGCTGACGGTCCTGAACATCGTCCTGAACGTCATCCTCATTCGCGGCTTGGGTCCGATCCCAGCCTTTGGTACGGCTGGAGCGGCCATGGGTACAGTCATCGCCGGGGGCGTGGTGTCTGTTATCGTCCTCTGGCTCCTCGTTTCGGGGA
>CBDUAX010000887.1:0-1624 GCA_965365235.1 uncultured bacterium | reverse complement strand
GGGAAGCTACACGGCAACCCTCTCGGTGGATGGGAGAGAGGTCGGAACCAAAGAGTTCACCGTCCGCATCGATCCCCGTGTCACGGGCGTAACGGTGGCGGACCTTCAGGCCCGGTTCGATTTGGCCAAGAGGATCCGGGACCGAACCAGTGAGGCCAACGAGGCCGTCATCCTGATTCGGGAGATCAAGGCCCAGATCGACGACCGAGTCGAGGCCGCGGACGACCGGGGCTTGACGGAGGCCGGAGCCGACCTCAAGGAGGCGCTCCTGGCTGTCGAGGGCGAGATCTACCAGGTGAAGAACCAGAGTAATCAGGACCCACTCAACTTCCCTATCAAGCTCAACAACAAGTTGGCCGCCCTCATGGGCGTGGTAGAGGGAGCGGAGAATCGCCCCACTGAGCAGTCGTATCAGGTCTTTGACTACCTCTCGGGACTTCTCCAGGCCGAGTTGGACCGGCTGGAGGGGGTTCTTGCCCGGGACCTCTCCGCTTTCAACCGGCGCTTGGAGGGGAGTGGGCTGGACCCGATCAAAACCGGAGACCAGGGGTAGAGGTCTCTCAAAGAAGAAGGCTCTTCGGGGCGCTCGGTAGCTTCCGAGCGCCCCGAGCCGATGATCCAGGAAACGTGGAATGAAGCGCCACCGATTCAAGTACCGTCGAATCTTCCCAGCGGCCCTGACCCTCTTTGCGGCGTTGGTTTTTTCCGGTTGTGGAATCCTCGACGAAGGGGATACACCCACCAAAGCCCGGGTGGTTATCGAGGGTGGTGGTGGAGAGAGGATCCAGCTCGTGACCAGCGACGACTTTGTGGTGACGTCGGATGACGGCGGCGAGACCAGGGATGTGTTCTTTTACGCGGCCGACACCGCCTCCATCACTCCGCCCTTCGATGAGCAATTTCCTCTTGGGTCGGCTTCGAGGGTGTTCGTGCAGGTCTCCTCGGAGGTGGCTTTGAACGAGCCCGTCCACATGCGGGTCTTCTTGAGCGGGGAGGAACGGTATAATGCCACCTCCACCTTGGGGGAGATCCAATTGGAGTTCCTCTTCGCCGCCCGATAAGGGTCCTCTTCGGCTCCAACCCCTTTCCAAACCAGGCTAATAGTGTTATTCGGATAGTTGCTGTGGAACTCGGGTCGTTGCCCTGCGGTGGAGGCGGTTCGCCGAACCGGAGGCTCTTCACCGGGTGCCGTGTGTGGGTATCCAGTTTTCGCGAGGCGCGGCGAGTCCCGCCTTCGGGTCTGGATCGAAAAGAACTAAGGAGCGCGGGATGCGTACCACCGGGACCGTGAAATGGTTCAACGATTCCAAGGGCTTTGGCTTCATCACCCCTGAGGGCAGCGACCGGGATTGCTTCGTGCACTATTCCGCCATCGCCGGCTCTGGCTTCAGGACCCTGGCGGAGGGGGAAAAGGTTGAGTTTGACCTGGTGCAGGGTCAAAAAGGCCCTGCGGCCGAGAACGTTTCCAAGGCGGACGACTAGAATCATCGCCTTTTTACGTGGAGCGGTCCCCCCCGACTCGGTTTCGGGGGGGGCCCTTTTTTTCTACAGCTCCAAGTATCCCCCCGTCCCCGGACCCAGATGATTGACCGATCCAGAGAGGGGTTTTAGCGTCCCCAGGTCC
>CBDUAX010000886.1:0-1625 GCA_965365235.1 uncultured bacterium | reverse complement strand
CGGGCGATATCGGCGTGGGTGGCGAACCAGACGCCTTCATGGGATTGCATGTAGGCGATGAGCTCCTCCAACATCAACATGCGGCTGCGGTGGCCGATATATTTGGGGTGCATGGTCAGGAGGAACAGGGTGCCCTCCTCGTACGCGCCGTCGAACTCTGCTGACCAGATCTCCAGCACGTCCGCCGGCGAGATATGGGGCCTCACGCTCCCGAAGCGGGAAAAACCGAAGTAGGGATAGTCGTCCAGCATCCATTCGACCGGGAGCTCCACCACACCCGTCGGTTCTCCATTCTCCAGGAGTTCATAGGGGCGGTCATCCGCCATGAAACTGCTGTCGTAGAGGAGCCCCAACTCCCGCATAAGCTTCAGGGTGGACCGACTGAAGTCCCATGATGGAGTGCGAATCCCTACGGGAGCCTCACCGGTCAGTTCGGTGAGGGCCTCGAAGGCCCTCCCCATCAGCTCCCGCTCAGTCTCTTCGGGAAGCAACGAGTTCCGCTCGTGGATCCAGCCATGGAGGCCGATCTCATGCCCTCCTGCGGCCACGATGGCCTGCACCTCCGCCGGGTGCAGGATCGCTGTCACGGCCGGAATGAAGAAGGATGCCGGAACGCCCCGCTCCTCCAGCAGGTCCAGGATCCGGGGCATAGCTGCCCGGGCCGCATATTCCCCACGAGAGTGCCCACCCGGGGAGTCCTCTCCGTCTCGCAGGGCGTTGGTCTCGGAATCGAAATCGAATGAGAGCGCCACCGCCACCCGGGCGCCGCCGGGCCACGACTCAGGGGTCAGATCCCTCCCGGCCCGGACCAGCTCCACCTCCGCCCTGATGTCCTCAATCCCCCTGTCCCAGGGTTGGACCTCAGGGACGCCTTCCTGAGTGCAGGCCGCCGAGATCGAGAGCAGGCCGACCAGGACACATCTGACGCAGGAACGCTTGATCATTCTCCCGGTCTCCTTTCGTAATCCTCCGTGACATCGACCCAAAAAACTACGGAGCCTCGGGTGGGTTTGTCACATCGGAGAGGGGAAGAGGGTCGATCCGGCCGGGGGCGCCCCCGCGTTCCGGGAGGTCATGGGCCAGAGGGACAGGAGACCATGTCCGGTAGGGGGGGCGGATCTCGCATCAGGCACAAAGAGGGGCCCATCGGTGGCCCGCTCCCACCTGAAGAAAACACGAGGGAATCTCCCCAGGAGGCGAACCATGGATCGTCGTCAATTCTGCCGTTCCGCCCTGGCCGCGGGTCTGTCTGGGTCTATCCCATGGATTTCGGGTTGCGAACCTCGCTCCCCCAACGACGGAGCACGCCTACCGGCCATCTCCCTGGACGGTGCTGAGATAGAGCTGGAACGGGCTGCCATCAACGAACTCGAGAGCAGCCTCACGGGCTCGATCCTCCTGTCCGATCATCCGGAGTACGACACGGCCCGGAAGATCTGGAACGGGATGCATGACAGGCGGCCGGCATTGATCGTCCGGTGCTTCGATGCCGGGGACGTTAGCCAGGCCGTGACCTTCGCCCGGGAACGGGAACTGCTGGTCGCAGTCCGGGGTGGCGGTCACAGCTGGCCGGGGAAGTCCGTCTGCGACGGTGGGATGATGGTCGACCTCTCAGGGATGAATCG
>CBDUAX010000885.1:0-1630 GCA_965365235.1 uncultured bacterium | reverse complement strand
CATCGAGCGGCTTGGCGTGCCCGAGTACAACTGGTGGAACGAGGCGCTGCACGGAGTCGCCCGGGCAGGCCGGGCCACCGTCTTTCCCCAAGCCATCGGGCTGGCGGCTACCTTCGATCCGGATCTCATGTTCCGCGTCGCCACCGCCATCTCCGACGAGGCCCGCGCTAAACACCACGAATCGGTCCGGCGGGGGCGCCGAGGCATCTATGAGGGCCTGACCTTCTGGTCGCCAAACATCAACATCTTCCGGGATCCTCGCTGGGGCCGGGGAATGGAGACCTACGGGGAAGATCCCTATCTGGCCGGCCGCCTATCGGTGGAGTTCGTCCGTGGGATGCAGGGAGACCATCCCTTCTACCTGAAGACGGTGGCCACCCCCAAACACTTCGCCGTCCACAGCGGTCCGGAACCAGACCGTCACACCTTCGACGCTGTGGTGGACGAGCGGGACCTGCGGGAGACGTACCTTCCGGCGTTTCGAGCTTCCATCGTCGACGGGAAGGCCCAATCGGTCATGTGCGCCTACAACCGGTTCCGGGGGGATCCGGCCTGCGGAAGCCCCCTCCTCCTCCAGCAAATTCTCAGAGCCGAGTGGGGGTTCGAGGGCTACATCGTGTCGGACTGTTGGGCCATCGTGGACATCTACCAGAGGCATCGGGTCGTGCAATCCGCTCCGGAGGCCGCGGCCATGGCTGTCGCCGCCGGGACCGACCTGAACTGCGGCGTGACCTATGACAGCCTCGGGGTGGCCGTCCGGGAGGGGCTCCTTTCCGAGGCGGAGTTGGACGCCTCCGTCAGGCGGCTTCTTCGGGCCCGTTTCCGTCTGGGGATGTTCGATCCACCGGACCGGGTCCCCTACTCAACTATCCCTTTCAGTGAAAACGAGTCCCCGGCCCACCAGGCACTGGCCCTCGAGGTCGCCCGGAAATCGCTGGTGCTTCTGAAGAACGAAGGCGGGCTTTTGCCGCTGAACAGAGATATTGGGACCCTGGCGGTCATCGGCCCCAACGCAGACGATGTGGAGGTTCTCCTCGGAAACTACAACGGCATCCCCTCCGACCCGGTTACCGCCCTTCGGGGGATCCGGGAGAAGGTGTCCCCCCGCACTCGCCTCCTCCACTCCAAGGGGACGGGGCTGGCAGAAGGCCTACCGGTTCTGGAGGTCATCCCCTCCTCGGTCCTGACACCCGGTGATGGTTCCGGGACAGACCATGGGCTCAGGGGGGAATACTTCCCGAACCCCGAACTGGCCGGGGATCCGGTGGCCGTCCGGACCGACCCGGAGTTGGACTTCCAGTGGTGGGGGGAAGCCCCCCTCCCGGGCCTGGCCCCTGGTCGGTTCAGCGCCCGGGGGACGGGTACCCTCACTCCGCCGGCCTCGGGCCGGTATGCCCTGGGTGGAAAAGGATTGGGCGGTCTTCAGCTGTTCGTCGACGACTCGCTGGTGGCGGACTTCTCCAGCGAACACGAGATCAACACCCGGTGGATCTACCTGAACCTGGAGGCGGGGGAGGCAAAAAAACTCCGCATGGAGTTCCGGCCCCGCAGGGAGGATGGAGCTTTACAGTTGGCCTGGGCGCCACCCCAGAAGGATCTGGAGTCCGAGGCCGTGCAACTCGCCGAAGCC
>CBDUAX010000884.1:0-1634 GCA_965365235.1 uncultured bacterium | reverse complement strand
ATCCGGTCATCCATCCAGTGCCATACATCGACCTCCCGTTTCTCCAGGATCTTCTCAACGTCATAGAGATCCTCGGCGCTGCCTTCCTCCTGGTCAGCTTCCTCCGCAGGATCTTCTTCATCCTGCGGTTCTGGTCTCAGCCCGAAGAAGAGCCGGCAGCAGAGCTACGACCCTTCACCGGGCTACTGAACCAGGGTGACGGGGAGGGGATCTACCTGGTCGCTGAGGAGGACATGGAGGCTGCCCGCCATTTCCTCTCCCTCCCGGAAGTCTCGGTGGCCCTCCCCAGAGGCACCTCCCTCGTTTGGGGATCGGAGCTCCTCGGTTTCGGGGCTCGAAACTACTATCGCCTCTATGTCCTGGAAGACGACCCATTTTTGACCGGGGACATGCTCGAGAACGCCGTTGCCAACCGGGACCCCCAATACAACCAGGCCATGGTCAACTTCGAGTTGAACCGGAGGGGAGGCCGACGGTTTTCCGAGTTCACAGGGCAACACGTAGGAGACTTCCTGGCCATCGTCCTGGACGGGGAGGTCATGAGCGCACCGGTCATCCGAGACCGGATCGGCGCTTCGGGCCAGATCGAACTCCCAGGGGCTCCCATGGAGGAGGCCCGTGACCTGGCCCTCGTGCTCAGGGCCGGTGCACTGACCGCCCCCCTGACCATCATGGAGGAGCGAACCGTTGGTCCCTCCCTGGGGCAGGATTCCATCGACGCTGGGATCATCGCCGGAATCGTAGGACTCGTCCTGGTGGTGGTCATCATGTTGGCTTACTACCGGATCGCCGGACTCCTGGCCATCGGGGCTCTGGCGGTCTATGTGGTCTTCGTTCTGGGAGGCCTTTCGGCCCTCAACGCCACGCTGACCGTGCCGGGGATCGCCGGGCTCATCCTCACCGTGGGGATGGCGGTGGATGCCAACGTCCTGATCTTCGAGCGGATCCGAGAGGAGCTCCTCCTGGGTCGGGCTACCAGGACCGCGGTGGACGAAGGGTTCGGAAATGCCCTCTCGGCAATTGTGGATGCGAACCTGACAACGCTGATCACCGCTCTGATCCTTTTCCAGTTCGGGACCGGTCCGGTGCGGGGCTTTGCCATCACCCTTTCCATTGGAATCGTGGCCTCTTTCTTCTCGGCCGTCTTCGTCACTCGGACCCTCTTCCTCCTGTACCTCTCCGGGAAGAAGACCGCCGATCCTATCAGCATCTAAGAGATTCCCATGCGGATTTTTAGCGACGCCAGTTACCAGTTCATCCCCAACCGGAAGAAAGCATACTTCTTCTCGGCGGCCGTCCTGCTCATCGCCATCGGGGCCATGATTTCCAATTTGGTTCTCCTGGGAAGCTGGCAGAACTACGGAGTGGATTTCACCGGTGGTTCCCTGGTGCAGGTCCGTTTCTCGGTGCCCGTCACGGCGGGAGAAATCCGTGATGCTCTCGGGGGGTCCGATGCTCCGCCCATCACCAGCTTCGGAGATCAAAATGAGTTTGTGGTCCGGGCGCCGGTTTCCGAGGAGGCCAATGTAGAGGCCGTGAGTGACGGGATTCAGACGCAGCTGGAAGCGGCCTTCGGGGCTGGGAATCTGGAAGTGGTCAGGACAGAGCTGGTGGGTTCCACGGTGGGTGAAGAG
>CBDUAX010000883.1:0-1635 GCA_965365235.1 uncultured bacterium | reverse complement strand
GAAGCGCAGGAAACCGTAAGTTCCCATCTTGAGCAGCACACCCGCCAGAATCACCGATCCGGCCGTGGGTGCTTCAGTGTGGGCGTCGGGCAGCCACGTGTGGAACGGGAAGAGCGGTACCTTGATCGCGAACGCCACACCAAACCCGAGGAAGAGCCAAGTCTGAGCATTTGTCGAGATCTCGAGGCCCAGCAGGTCCTGGAAGGCGAACGACAAAGTGCCGCTGTCATTTCCGTGCATGACCGCCAGGGCGACAATGCCGCTTACCAGGGGGAAGTGGATGAGGGAGTAGACGTCACGGGCCAGGCGAGCCCGTTCGGCGCCCGTATTCTTGGTCAACTCCTCCTCCAGCACCGACATGACCCAGCCGAAGTAGGTCCACCAGAGGAGGAATGCCAGAAGAACAGCGAGGGCTCCCGTGACCATCAAGGGGGCCGTGAGCTCCCCAGTGAGCGCACTACCGGCGACGATCAGGGACTCCCCCAGGGCGATGATGATGATCAGGCCATGTCGCTCGGCGAAGTGTCCGGCATGCACTCCCCAAGCCTGTCCGTTCCCTGCCCGCCAGGCCGCCGACACATCGAACCCAATGGCACCCAACCAAATCCACTCTCGGATCCCAGGCCCGAAGAAAGCGCCGACAACCACTCCGGTGAGGCCCAGAACCGAAAGGGTAGCGAAGGTCACCACGGCTGCCCGCTGCTCCGCGTTGCTGAAGACCACCTTGTAGTAGAGTCCGAGGCCCAGTACCCGAACGGCGAGGTAGGAAAGAGCAAACCAGAGAGCGGTGGCGTCGGCGAGGAAGGCCTTCTCGAAAGTAACCGCCATGGCGAAGGCGGCAGCAGTGGAGATGAGGGTGCCCACTCTGAAATGGTGGTGATCGGTATTCGCCGCATTCAAGGCCCAGGTGAACTGGGTCCAACCCCACCAGATCAGCCAAAACACCACCAGGGAACGCAGGAGCCCCTGGCCATCGAGATGATGAGCTGCGTAGTGTGCCACCTGGGTGATGGCAAAGACGAAGACCAGGTCGAAGAAAAGCTCGACGAAGGTCGCCCCCTGATCTTCAGGGGAAACCATGGACTGTGTAGTCATAGAAACTGAGGGTGGTGGAAGGTAATGGGCCCGCCAGGGCCCGGGTTTATCGATTCTCCAAAGTCGCCGACGTTCGATTCGGGCCGGCGCGTCACGGGGTAGCCGGTTCCGGATCGAAGAGTGAACACTCAGGGAAACCCCATAAGCAGGCTCGGGTTCTCTGCGATACCCTTGTACCAGGAAGTTGCATTACTCAAGAGTAGGAATTCCTAGGGTCCTTCCGCGGCAAGCTCATTGGGAACCCGGGGCGAAACTCAACTCCCGGAACATCCAATCCGCCACTGTGGTGGCGAGGGGGACTCCGACACCCAGGATCACCACACCCGCGGTCCTGGAACCGCCGAATCCGTCCTCGTCGGTGGTGAGTGAAAGGACAAATCCAGGGACGGCCACCAGTGTAGCGGACATGAGGAGGTGGGAGAGCTTTCCTCGGGACATCTCCGTTCGCCCGGCCCAACGGGCACCTAATGCCGCACCAAGCTGAGGAAGAACCATCCACGCCAGCCGGGATCCGGCTTCGGCGAGGCCGGGACACGAGGT
>CBDUAX010000882.1:0-1636 GCA_965365235.1 uncultured bacterium | reverse complement strand
GGCAACGTGGGTATCGAAAAGGCCGCTTTGGCCGGCGGCTTTGAGATCACCGTGCCGTTCTCTCCTGGACGCGGTGACGCCACCGACGACATGACCGACGCGGAATCTTTCGAGCCTCTCGAGCCCATCCACGACGGGTACCGCAACTGGCTCAAGAAGAAGTTCGTCGTCAGGGCGGAGGAGTTGATGCTGGATCGCACTCAGCTAATGGGGTTGACGGGGCCAGAGATGACGGTGCTCGTCGGCGGGATGCGAGTCCTCGGCACCAATCACGGCGGCACCCGGCACGGCGTATTCACGGAAAGGGAGGGTGTCCTCAGCAACGATTTCTTCGTCAACCTGACGGACATGCGCTACGCCTGGGCCCCTGCCGAGGACGGTCTCTACGAGGTCCGGGATCGCGAGACGGGCGAGGTGAAGTGGACGGCAACGCGGGTAGATCTGGTCTTTGGGTCCAACTCGATCCTCCGTGCCTATGCCGAGCTTTACGCTCAGGACGACAACAAGGAGAAATTCGTCAGGGACTTCGTCGCGTCTTGGGCCAAGGTCATGAACGCGGACCGGTTCGACCTGGCCTGATGTGGGGCAGGCTCGCCCGGCAGATTTCGGCATGAGTTGTCGGAATCTGCCGGGTCGCCTCCAGCCAGACCGCGGAATAGAATTCACCGGGAGTTGAGTTGAGGGAAAGAGCTCCGGTCCCACCATCCTACCATCCCCACATTCACTAACCTGGCAGGCTCATGGGGTCTCAGGAATGCCTGTTCTTTGGATCCCGGGTGGTTGAGGAGAGGCAATTGGGATATTTTTTCTGGCGCCTTCCCAGACATGGAATCGGGGCCTGAGACTGGAGCCATGAGCGACTCCCTGTTCGATCACCAAAATGCCGGGTACGTCCAACTTCTCTACGAGGAGTTTTCCAAGAACCCGGACTCGGTTCCCGAAGCCTGGCAGCAGTTCTTCAAACAAGGCCAAGAGGCGGCGGCACGGGCCGGACTCCTCGTGCCCGAGGCTCTTCCGAACCTGGGCGCCCCCCCCCCTGATCGGCCGCAACGGCCCCCTCAAGACTCCGAAGCCAAAGGGTCCAACGGCGCAACGGAGAAGATGCTTCCCGTTGTGGCCCGGGCCGCAGCTCTTGTCCAAGCCTTCCGGGACCATGGCCATCAATTGGCACGGCTGGACCCCCTGGGTAGCGAGCCTCCCGGGCATCCCCAACTCGACCCTGCCTTCTTCGGCACCACCATGGAGGAGCTGGAGGAGATTCCGGCCTCGGTCATCGACCAGCGCTGGGGGGATGAGCCTCTGGCCCAGCTTCTCAAGAGGCTGGAGACGGCGTACTGCGGATCCATAGGCTATCAATTCGAACACCTGGAAGATCCGGGAAAGGTCCGCTGGTTGTGGGACCAGGTGGAATCCGAGGTCCACACCCAACCGCTGAGCCCTGAGACAAAAAAGCGCCTCCTGAAACGCCTCTCAGAAGTGGAGGGAATGGAACACTTCCTTCACCGGGCATATCTGGGGCAGAAGCGGTTCTCCCTGGAAGGCAACGACACCATGGTCCCGATGTTGGACCAGGCGATTCAAGAGGCAACCCGATACGGCGCGAAAGAGGTCGTGATCGGGATGGCACATCGCGGTC
>CBDUAX010000881.1:0-1642 GCA_965365235.1 uncultured bacterium | reverse complement strand
GGGCAGGTGCTGGCCGTCGTAGGGATCCTGGGTGATCCGAGTGAGCTCCGCTGCCAACCGGTCGTTGTCGAACACCGCCCTCTTCGACCCGGTGGCAGGGTCCACAATGTAGAAGAACTTCCCGTCGGAGTTCTCCCACTCATACCAGAACTTCTCGCCCCCCTCGATCCAGCGGGGGTTCACCATGGTGCTGTGGACCATCTCCCGGAGCCGGTAGGGGGCGAAACGGGCAGCGAGGTCGTAATTGGCCGTGTGATGGCCCACTGCGGTGGAATGGGCCTGGGGGTGATCGGCCATCTGGCCTTCGGCGCTTGAATGGGGCATACCCAAACCCAGGGCAACCCCCAACAGAATCATCAAAGAGATTCGCCGGCCGGCTTCCCGAAGCCCAGCCCGGGCGAAGCGGAGGGAACGTGTCATGGGAACTCCTGGCAGAGGAAACGAAGCACACCGCCCCCCGCTGGGGGAGCGGTGTGCGCACGGAACCGGATTTTCGGGGGATAGACTACTGCGCGGACGCCCCCATGGCGAGGCCATCCCGCTCCACCAGGATCTTGCGGGAGTGCCTCCGAAGCATGAGGCCGTAGAACATGTCCAGATACCGTCGGGTCTCTTCCCGTTCCAGCTTGGTGATATACCTCCAGAATCCGTAGATCCTGGAGAGGGAAAGGAGCTTCTTCGCGTGGAGTTCCCAGTTGTACTTGGCCTTTACCCTCGCGATGGCGGACTCGGAGATCGCCTCCCAGTCGTCGGGTTTTGCCGTGGTCCTCTGAAAGAATTCCAGCATGAGAGCCGAGGCGTCGCCGCCATGGTTGGGATCGATATGGAAACCTGACTGACCGTTCTCCACGATCTCCAGGGGACCGCCGAATCGTGTAGCGAACACGGGGAGCCCCGAGCTCATGGCCTCAACCACCGTGAGTCCGAACCCCTCGAAGAGCGCAGGCTGCACGAAAGCACCTCGGGTATCGGCCACTGACCGGTAGATCTCCCCCACCCGGTTCTTGTCGGTCTGCATTTCAACCCAACGGGCCTCCCCTTCCAACCCGTGCTCGTCGAAGAGGCGATGCATCCCTTCAATCTGACTCTTCTCGTCCCGGTCGTTGGACTGCTCTGGGTCCAGGAACCCACCGACCAGAACCAGGTTCGCAATGGCGCGTAGCTCCGGATTGCGACCATACCAGTCCACCAGGCCCGACATGTTCTTGATCACATCCAGACGGGACATGGCCAGCAGGATCGGCTTTTCTGCGTCGGTTAGATGCCCTCGGGCGTTGGGCGCCGGCCCTCCGAAGATCAGTTCGGCGATCTCCTCCTTCACTACCGGCATACGTCGGCCTGCTTCCCGGTAGGGAAAGAAGACCTCCGGATCGGCCCCGGGGGAGACGATGTTGAACTTGGGATCAAAGGAATCGATGCCTGACGTAACCCGATAGAGACCGGGCATGGTGAAAGCCTGGTGGCTCTCGTACTGCCCTACGGTTTCCTCTGTGCCGGCGATCTCCTGGTAGCTACTGGTAATGATGAAGTCGGCGGTGTTCATCGCGATCAGATCGGCGGTGAACTGGCAGGAGAAATGGTATTGGGGATCGAGCTCCTTCCAATTCAGGTCCGAGTTCCGGTATTTCGTCTTCTCCAGGGC
>CBDUAX010000880.1:0-1651 GCA_965365235.1 uncultured bacterium | reverse complement strand
CAAGGTTCCCCGCCGCCTGTGCCGCGATCAGGTCTGCCCCGGTCTCAGCCCGAGGCCCCTCACCCTCCCAATAGGTGGGGATACCCCTGATCCCGTTTTGAGGGGGACTCTCCAAGATCCCGTCCCCATCCGGATCCCAGGCTTCGACGTAATCCGTCAGGCTGTGCTGGTAGAAAGCCAGGAAGGTGGGATCCTGGAGGTAGTCCCGGTCGCCGGTCCATTCATACGCCTGAACCATGGCCCGAACCAAATCGAAGTTCGCTGGGAGGTTGTACCAGAAATCCTCGTCACTCCGGTAGTCCACCGGGGCTGGCTCGCCGTAGCGGTTGATCTCCCAGTAGCTCGCCCAATCCCTGGACGGGGAGATGGCCTCGGAGAACTTCCGAAACATGTTCTTGGTGTGTTTCTGAAGACCCAACGCCATGGCCCCCAGAGCCTGATGGGCCACATCCCTCATGCAGAACGCTTCTCTCCCGGGAAGGGCTGCTTCGAACCACTCCCCGACCGGATCTCCTTCAAACGCATAGGCCAGTGCCTGACCTTTTGCCCAGGCAAATCCCCTGTTCAGACCCTCGTGGTCGGAGAGGAAATGGACCCTCCCCTTGGAGGGGACTTCGGGCTGGACCGCCTGCCCGCAACTCGAAAAGGCCGGAACCAGAGGGAAGAGCACCAGGACCAGGAACCCTCCTGAAAAGGCCCGGGGGCCGCTACGCCCATCCCAGATGGCTTCACGGGAGGTTCGGGATCCCCCCTCGGGTCGTCCTGAGGCCTTCATCGTATTCCTCCGCCGGACTCGGCCTGCGATTGGTCGTACCCACTGTCGGAGACGACCCTGGTAAAGTAGGGTTCGGTTGCCCTGGGGCGAGGCTCCGGGCGAAAGACACCCAAAGCCGAGGGGGCGGCTGAATGATCACCTGCGAAGTCTGCGTCGAAGGGTTCCCTGGGGCCCTCGCTGCACAGGAGGGTGGGGCCCACCGAATCGAGCTTTGTGCCGGATTGGTGGAGGGCGGGACCACCCCGAGCCCGGGGACCCTCCAGCTGGTGCGGGAGCATGTCGAGGTCGATGTGATGGTCCTGGTCCGACCCAGAGGCGGCGACTTCCTCTATTCCCCCGAGGAGATGGACATCCTCCTGGCCGATGTAGCCGTGGTTCGAGAGGCCGGGTTTGCCGGGATCGCTACCGGAGTGCTGACCTCGGAGGGGGATGTGGACCGGGAGGCTTTGGCTCGGGTGATGGAGGCCGCAGGGACCCTGGGGGTGACCTTCCACCGGGCCTTCGACATGACCCGAGACCCTCTGGGGGCCCTTGAAACCCTCGCGGAGCTGGGCGTACATCGGGTGCTCACTTCTGGGCAGGCGAGAACGGTCCCCGAAGGGCAATCTCTGATTCGCGAGCTGGTTCACAGGGCTGGGGACCGGCTTTCCATCATGCCCGGCGGGGGCGTGACGGTGGCGAATGTCCTGGAAATCGTCCGGGAAACCGGAGTGGAGGAGGTTCACTTCACCGCTTTTTCTCGGACCCAAAGCCCCATGGTCCATCGGAACCACCGCCCAAAGATGGGGGCCAGCGAAGTCCCAGGAGAGTACGAACGATCACTCACAGACCCGGAAAGGGTGCGGCAGGTGATCAGGGCTCTGGGGCAGGAGTCTC
>CBDUAX010000879.1:0-1653 GCA_965365235.1 uncultured bacterium | reverse complement strand
ACCGAAGACGGCCTACGGAGGACACCAGTTTGCCTACATCTACGCCCTCTGCGGGACGCGGGAGGAGGGATTGAACGCAGTCCGTCAGGCGATCGAAGTAGGGATCAATCCCAGCTTGATGGCCCAGGAAGACGAGTTCGCTTCCCTGCGAGATGACCCGGAGTTCCAGGTCCTCACACAGGGTGTCGGAAGGAGCCCCGACTAGGTTTCGACCGTCGAGGCCCCTGCCGACGAATCACCGCTACGGAAAGATGATCCCACCGGGGTCGGTGGTGTCCTCCAGCTCCCAGTCGCCTTCCGAGTTCTGCTCGTAGAGGGATAGCACATAGGGCCAGTAGGTTCCGTACTTGTCCTGTAAACAGGTCTGGGACGGTGTCCCGCTGGACTTGGCACCCCCAGGTCCGGTCTGGGTAATCTCTTCCACGACCCCCGGTGGGAGAGCTGCATTCGGTCTGAAGCAGGACAGATGATCCGGGGCATCGAGAATCTGGAGTTTCCAGGGACCGAACTCCTCGCTTGTGCAGTTTTCGTTCATCACCGTCCAGGTCAGATGATCAGAATCGCATCTCATGGGGTTGTTCCCGCTCCCACAGATTCCCTTGAAACGGTTTCCTCTCGTGTGAATCTCGATTCCACACTTGTCGACTGAAGAGTCCCACCTCAACCTGATATCCACGTCTTGACTGAAGCTCGGACTGGCGATCACCGTCATGATCAGCGCCAGCACCACCGTCAGCCAGACAGCTCCCATTCGCTTCCGCATCCTCGTCCTCCTTCCCCCAAAGGAAATAGTCCACGGGGCTCGTGCCCCGATCGTTACGCCGGCTCAGTTGTCAGGCCCTTTCCTAGACGATAGGTGCCCCGGTTGCCCGGGTCAAGTCGGGACGGCCGCACACCCGATCTGAAAGACCCGCAACAAGTGCATCGGCGCCACGACTCTCCTTCGTCCCATCCACCCGAAGACGCCCTGCCAGGACCCACCCCTCCGGGTGGTGCGCGAAACGCTCACCGGGTGTATCAAGGAGGAACGAAGACAAAGGTAAGCCAGCCGAAAGGCTGAGTGCACAAAGCCACGGATCCTCATCTCCGCCAACGGACCTCAAGACCGCCGGGCTGCCGAGACGTCGAGATCAGCGCATGGCTGGATTGCGATATGTCCGTGGCCATGGAAAGGAGGATGGGGGAATGAAGCGATTCGGGGATTGGAGATGGGCTTGTCTGATAGCCCTCGTCGCGGTTTTGGTACCGCACGCGGTCGATGCCGGGGTCCAGCGCACCAGCGTTGTGATCAGCGACGATTGGCCCGCCGACTCGATGATCGATCCGGGGACGATCTTTTGTCCCGGTGGCGAGCTCGAGTGGTTGAACCCGTTCACACCGGTCTGTCCGGGCAGTGGCCGACTGCACCTGCGGGGCCTGGTCGGCTATGGGGGTTTCGACGCGACGGCCGCGGGGTCGCCCGAACCCCGCATGTCCGGCATCGTGGGGATGGATGGGAACGGCAACCTGAAAGCCGACTACTCTGGCCGGGTATGGGGAAGCTGGATGTTGGTGCCCTCCGAGGTCTGTGACCCAGCCGATCTGGTCGATCCACCGGAGTCTTGGCAGGGGACCTGGCGGGGTCGCCGCACAGCCTCCTGCGACGGCAGCCTG
>CBDUAX010000878.1:0-1660 GCA_965365235.1 uncultured bacterium | reverse complement strand
TTCGTCTACAAGACCACGGACTTCGGAGCCACCTGGACCTCCATCGCGGCCAACCTCCCGAATGAGCCCATCAACGTGATCCGGGAGCACCACCAGAACCCGAACCTCCTCTTCGTGGGGACGGAGTTCAGGGTTTTTGCGTCGTTGGACAGCGGCCAGAGCTGGACGAGCATGAAGAACAACATGCCGGTTCAACCGGTGCACGACATGCAGATCCCCCCCAGAGAAAACGACCTCATCGTGGCCACGCACGGGCGCGGAATCTACATCGCCGACATCAGCGCGCTGGCTGGTGTGAATTCGGAAGTTTTGGCCTTGGACGCATACTTCTTCCAGCCGGAATCAAAGGTCCGGTGGGTCGGCAACGACATGATGAACACCGCTTCGGACAACTTCGCCGGGGAGAGTGAACCCGAGGCCATCCCACTGTACTACTACCTGAAAGACGGAGTCGGTGGGGACGTTACCTTCACCGTATACCAGGGATCCGTACCCCTGGCGGAAATCGAAGCCCCAGGCGACGCCGGCCTCAACATGGTCCACTGGAACATGGACAAACGGGAGGAGCGGTCGCCTCAGCAGATCGAGCAGATGCGCGAGCGCATGGCTCGGTTCGGGGGTAGGGGGATGATGGGTGGGGACGATATGCGCTACATCTCCACGCCGGCCCCCATCGGTGACTACACCGTCGTCATGTCGGCCAACGGGCAGACCATGAAGCGGAGGGTTTCCATCTTGAAGGACGAGTGGTGGATGGAACGACGTTGATGAGAGGAGGCCCCCGGACAGGGGGCCTCTTCTTCCCATATTTGGGTTAGGAGGAACGAGAAGGCGCCCCCCCGCCCGCCGGGGTGGCGCCTCTCGCGTACCACAGGCCGGTCCACAGGATGGGGGACAGCGTGACCACGGATGAACACGGTGCTGCAGGGAAGTTGGATCCATCGGGGAGGCCCCTCGTGCCTTTCCCCGATTTCATCGCTTGGCTCATGGAAAGGCTGGAGGAGGGCGTCGACCCGGACAGCCTGGATGGCGTAGGTCCGGAGGGCCTCTATGCCTGGGGCGAAGCGGCGGAGCGTCTCGCCAAGGCGCTCGGCGATTTTCTAGGAGTTCCGTTTCTTCCCGAGGTCGAGTCCGACAGTCCCGACTTTCGGCTTCTCGCTCTTCCTTTCTGTCGGTCCAGGCACGTCGTTCCGGTTCAAACAGCAGACCAGCATCGGGCGTTGGTCATGAGCAACCCTTTCGACTGGACGCTATGGGAGGACCTGGACCATACTCTCCTGAGGGGGAAGGACGTGGCGGTCCTCCTGGCATCCCCGGAGACAATCGAGGGGGCCTTGGCTCGAGCCGAGGCGGGCGCGTCGGGGACCGGGGCCGCGGTTCCCTCTGACGCGGGGGGAGAGCACAAGCGAAAAAGCACCGTCTACGATCCTGAGAAAGACCCGGGGAAGGATCATCCGGTGGCAAAGCTGGCCGTGGCCATCTTGAACCGGGCCGTGCGGGAAGGGGCGCGGGACGTCCATATCGAACCCTCGTCCAAGGGAATCGTCGTCCGCGCCGAGATCGGCGGTGGAAAGCAGGCCGCGGGCGAGGGCGCGCCGCCCCGCGCGCCCCAAAGCCCAGACCACCCCAGGTGACGGCGCTTCGGTTCCGCGGGCAAACC
>CBDUAX010000877.1:0-1677 GCA_965365235.1 uncultured bacterium | reverse complement strand
GGTCTGGTCCGCACCCACTCGGCGAATCGGCTCATCACCGACTCGGCGGCGGCCTTGGGATCGATTTGGCGGAGCTGGCGTATCGCCTCTTGCATCGCGCGATCCGCCTCATCGGACTCGGCTTCTTCCCGGGCCTCTCGCAAGGCACTGTCGGCCTCGGCCAGCTGGTTTCGGAGGTCCCCCACGATCGCTTCCAGATAGCGTTCCCTGCTTACCGGGGTCCACAGCGGTCGGTCATGGGCTGGAAAGACGACCAGGCAATCCCGTTTTCGACCGCTCCAGAATACCGGGGCACCGGCCAGGTCGCCGACCCGCTCCGGAGCCACGAAGATGGGGCCGGTGGCATCCTCGGAAATGGGCCGCCCCGTCCCGTAGAGCAGAGGGAACAGTGTGTTCGGTGAAACCACGATGGTGGCGCTGGCCTCGCCGGCTTGCTCTACCGTGGGGTGGAAGAGTTGAATCATCAGGCCCGAGCGTGGGAGCGGTGGCCCCAGCTCCGGCGGGTTCTCTCCCCAAACGACGCGGTGGGGGCGGACCTCCACCCCGGGTGGGGGATCGAGGACCTCTGCCCCTTGGAAGGGTTTGGCAAACTCCGTGAGCCGTTGGAGGAGGGGGTCGTACGCTGGGGTGGGCTCCCGCCCGGCAAAGCTGTCCTCACTCCACGGGAGCCACCGGCCCGGAACCTCGGAGGGGGCCGCCGGCAGCACCTCGCCGCACCGCTCGGCCAGGGTTTGTGCCGTCAAATCCGAGGGTGCCCAAACAACCATGGTCAGGGCCCAGAACACCCGCAGGCCGTTGGTGGTGCAGGGCCCCTTTCTCCGAGGGGGTGCTCCGCCCGGACGTTTCGGTTTCATCCTACATCACCCCGCACCGGAAGGTGCCACTGACGTTGAGCGTATGCCCCCCGTGGGATGTCAGGCCCAGGGCTTCGAAGGTACCCTCAACATCGGGCATGCCGAATCGATCCCTCCCCTTGTCCTCCAGCACGACTCGGCCGGATCCCCGGAACCGGGGGTCCCGGCCTGGAGAGTCGAGACCCTCGAGCTCAGAGGGTGCACTCAGCGTGAAGCGGGCTGAGATCTCTCCCCACCCGGAGCTTTCGGTCTCGATATCCACCACCCAGGCCCCGAGGGAGCGTGCAAGCAACACATCATCATCGCCCCGACCACAGATCATGACGTCTGGTTCCCGGAGCTGGGCCGAGGCGTCCCCGCTTACGGTGTACTCGATCCACGCGCCACCCGAGAGGGCTCCGGACGGCTCGCCTCCGTTTGAACTGGGGTCTTCCGGGACCGCAACCTCCTCCACTGGGGGGGGCTGGGATCCGTCCTCATCTCCCACTCCGGCCCGGTCCTCACCCCCACAGGCCGTTGCCAGCAAGGTCGAAAGGGTCAGGGTGGCCGCTAGCCGGCTTCCCCGCCGGCCCGAAGGATGGCGGTGGTTCTGGGTCCTGGTGTCTTTTCCGTTCATGGTTCCTCCCTTGGGGGCGATCCGGATCTCACCCTACAAACAGGAACCAGGAGGAAAACGGGTCACCGGCCCCCGGGGCGAGACCTCGGGGGCGTGGACCGTTCGGTAGGCGGGAGGGGGACTGAGTGGGGTGTGGCGAAGGGTTTCAGCGGCGGTGGGGCCTACCTTCCGATGGGCCTCAGCTCCTTCCACCGTTCGATGAATTGA
>CBDUAX010000876.1:0-1682 GCA_965365235.1 uncultured bacterium | reverse complement strand
ATCGCCGAAGCCGGAGCCCGGTTCACGAGCAGGGGCGATCGGTCGGGCACCCACCTCCGCGAACTTCAGTTGTGGAATGCCGCCGGAATCCAGCCTGGAGGCGACGGGTACATCTCCACCGGCCAGGGCATGGGGGCGACCCTGTTGATTGCCGCCGAGAGGCGCTCCTATGTACTTACAGACCGGAGCACGTACCTGGCCTTGGCAACGCGAACCGGCCTCGTTGCCCATGTTGAGGGTGACCCCCGTTTCCTGAACATCTACTCCGTAATGGAGATCAACCCGGAGCGCTTTCCGAGGGTGAACACTACTGGCGCCCGGGCGTTCACCGAGTTTCTTCTGGGCCCTGAGGCCCAGGAGGTCATACGGGGTTTCGGAGTCGAGATGTACGGGCAGCCCCTTTTCTTCCCTGACGCAGGCGGGAGCGAGGATTTGTTGGAAATCCAACCCGGGCCTGGGACGAGCGTCGTCGGGGTGGGCTCCTAGCGGCCCGATCTCATGGAGCTGATCTGGGATGGCGTGACGGAGGCGGTTTCCCTCCTGCTCCGGGGCGATCCGGAAGTCTTGAAGATCGCCCTGTTCTCTCTTGAGGTTTCCGGCCTCGCTACGCTTGTGGCCCTTTCCTTCGGGGTCCCGCTTGGAGGCCTCCTCGCCTTCAAGATATTCCCGGGACGCAAGCTCACCGTCAGCCTGATCAACACCGGCATGGGCCTGCCACCGGTGGTGGTCGGGCTATTCGTCTGCATCGTTCTCTGGCGAAGCGGCCCCCTGGGCTTCCTGGAGTTGCTCTACACTCCGGGTGCCATCGTTCTGGCCCAGTTCTTCATCGCCTTCCCGGTGGTCACGGGGCTGACCATGGCGGCCCTCCAGCAGATCGATCCCAAGCTGCTGCTTCAGCTCAAGAGCCTGGGGGCCTCTCGCATCCAACTCATGGCGGTGCTCTTGTGGGAGGCTCGTCTGCCGATGATGGCTGCCGTCATCGCCGGCTTCGGCGCTGTGATTTCGGAGGTCGGAGCGGTCATGATGGTAGGTGGCAACATCCGGGGCCATACCCGCGTGCTGACAACCGCCACGGTCCTCGAAACCCGCCAGGGCAACTTCGAAGTAGCCATCGCGCTTGGCTTGATCCTCCTGGCCCTCACCTTCGTCATAACCTGGTTGCTGACCCTCTTCCAGCAGCGGAGAGCAGCCGGATGAGCGAAAAGGTGCTCGAGCTTCACGATGTAGTGGTGGCCTACCGCGGCCGCACGGTGCTCGATGTCCCCCACCTGGCCGTGCGCCGAGGCGAAGTCCTCACGCTTCTCGGAGAGAACGGGTCGGGGAAGACCACGCTGCTCCGGCTCCTCGGGCTCCTGGTCCGACCTATTCGAGGTCGCGTGGTCCTCGGGGGCGAGGAGGTCGATTTCGGAAATCCCCGACGTCTGCTCGAGTTGCGGCGGCGCATGGCCGGGGTCATGCAGGAACCGCTGCTCTGCCGGATGAGCGTTCGGGGGAATGTGGCGCTAGGCCTCCGGTTCCGCCGGCTGCCCAAGGCCGAGAGGGAGCGGCGCGTCGACACGTGGCTGGGGAAGCTGTCCATTGGCAATCTTGGGGACAGACCGGCGTCCAATCTTTCCGGCGGGGAAGCCCAGCGCACGAGCCTGGCCCGGGCCATGGTCCTCGATCCGGAGGTCCTCTTCCTG
>CBDUAX010000875.1:0-1682 GCA_965365235.1 uncultured bacterium | reverse complement strand
CGGAAGAAGACATCGCCAATCCCTGTCTCGTCGACGGCATCGGCGATGGCCTTCCGGGAGTCGAGACGGTCCATGCCCCGAATCTCCGCCGAATACTCCAGGTACTCGGCCGCCAACATCTCTTCATACAGGGGATTGGATTCCGGGAGGTAACCCACGCGGCTCTTCGCCTGGGTGAGATTTAATGCAATGGGAGCCCCGTCGAAAAGCACCGACCCTTGGTCGGGTTCCAGGGTTCCGGTCAACATCCGCATGGTGGTGGTTTTTCCTGCCCCGTTGGGGCCCAGGAACCCCACTACCTCTCCCTGGTCCACCTGAAAGCTCACCCGGTCGACGGCCGTGAGACCGCCGTACCGTTTGGTGACAGAGTCAACCGAGATCATCCATGCCCTCCTGCACCGGAAAAAGAAAACGCCACGTCCGACCAGTGGCCCAACGTGGCATCGGCACGAGGAGGTGGACCGAGAGAAAAATCCGCCGCGTCGGGCAAAAAGCCTGGTTGTCTTCCCCCGGATCCCAACAGGGGTCCTTTTTCGGGGGACCATACTCTAAAAAGTGAAACGGCCTCTGTCCAGACCTTTTTCCGTCCCGGGAAACGGGGCGGGATCGACGGTCCCTGGCCGGCACCCGAAGGGTCCGACCCAGGGTGGGGAATGGTTCTTTTTCCCAACCGTTCAGGGCGCTCCCTCACGTCGCTCTTGCGCTCCAGCCGGGAATAACCACAGCATATACGTGCCCCCACAATCCCATGGAGAGGAGCCGGTCGTGAACCTTCGCCCCCCGGGTGTTGTGTCCCTGCTGGTCCCACTGGCCCTCGGTCTTCTCTCTCCCCCCGCCCAAGGGACGCCGACGCATCCCGGGGCGATGCCCCAGGAGGGGGAGGCAACCCTTCTGGCAGAGATGAGCCCCAGAGGATTCCTCCGGGCCGTTCGGGACTATTTTCCCTCCCAGGCCCGCTCCGCGACTTTCGATCGGTTGACCATCAACAGGGACGCGGGCCGGCTTTCCTTCTCGGATGGGTGGGTGACTCTGGTCGAAATCGGGGGAACCGTGATAGGCGCCGCTGTTTACGGCCCGGGCACCTTCGAGATGAGGCCTCCGGACCCTGTTGAGAGGTGGCAAATCGAACATTTCTTCGACAGCCCCACCGCAGAGGTGGAGCTACAAAGCGCCCTCCTCCTCTTCGCGGACACCACCTTTCAGGAACTCACCCACGCGCTGGAGTTACAGAACGGTCCGGTTCCGGCTCGTTTCCGGGACGTTTTGGAGGAAGGCGCCAAATACCTGACCCACACCAGTCAGACCGGGGTCGAGGTCGTCAGGACCTTTCTGAACGGGGAAGGCACCGGGTTCTTCCACGCTCACCTCGCAGCTCGCCGGGGAGACCCCTACTTCTTTCGCCTCTCCTCCTTCGATGCCGAGGAAATCACATTCGGCCGGAGAGCGGATGGCCGGGGCGACAACTACGAGATCCTCAGCTCCTTCCACCTGGCGGCGGAATACCCCTCTCCCAACCCGACCCAGTCGGCCCCGGAGGGACCCCGCATCCTGCACTATCAGATCGAGGGGTGGATCACTCGAGGTCCGGATTTCTCTGCCCAAACCACAGGATACCTGACGACGGAACTCGAGGAGGGGGACTGGGTGAACCTCTACCTCTCTCCAGACCTGGAGTTGGATTC
>CBDUAX010000874.1:0-1687 GCA_965365235.1 uncultured bacterium | reverse complement strand
CCACGTGGATCTCGTCCTGCGTGGACATGGTCTCGACGCGATTACCGCAGGCGCAGACGATCATGGCCGGTTGGTAGTTCGGGTGAATGCCTTCCTTCATGGTCCGTCTCCCACTCCTCAATAAGGAACGGGCCCGAGGGGCCCGTATAGCCTGGAAAAGATAGAGAAACGGGGATCTCAGTTCAAGCGCTCGGACCCTGGATTCCCCCGGCCCGGCCAGGCCAGGAGAAGGAGGCACACACCGAAGGAGAGCAGACCGATCAAGTCACCCGTAACCGAGAACAGAGACGTCGCATCCGACACTCGGGTCGATACCACCTCCAACCCTCCGGTCACCGGCACCACAGAGCCCACCTTCCGACCCCGCGGATCCAGGGAGAGGCTCAAACCGCCATTGGCCGAGCGAACCACGCCGACCCTGTTCTCGATGGCGCGCAGGACGAGATGGGCTCCATGTTGGGCGTGGCCGGCGCCCCGGACGCCCTCCCGGGAGGGAGAAAACCAGATGTCGTTGGTGATGTTCAACAGGATCCGGGCCCCTGAAAGCCTGTGACTCCGGGAAATCGCGGGGAAGATCGATTCATAGCAGACGAGGGGGCCGAAGGCGTACCCGCCCCATTGCAGGGGATGCCCTCCCTCACCCCGTAGGAAGGGACCCTCCAGGGCCGACTCCGACCCACCAGCGAGCGAGGGAAAACCTTCCATGGCCGGCACCAGCCGGGTCTTGTCGTATCGATAGCCGACGGATCCGTCCGGGAGGATGAGAAAGAGGGAGTTGAGGGCCCGCTGCCCTTGAGGTCCTTCCTCCACACCAAGACCGCCCAGGATCACAGGCGCGCCCACGGAGCGGGCCAGGGCCGCCACCTCGTCCCGAATCCCCGAGCCCATAGGGCTTTCAAGGGGGACGGGTGCGGAGGCCTCTGGAAGGACAACCAGGGCCAGGGCGCCCTCCCTCACACCCGCCAGATGCTCCCTTGCCTGTAGCAGGGACTCCTGGGCGGAACGCAGCGGCCTGTGCCGAAGCTCCCGGTCGACGAGGGTTCCCACCACAGCCACCTTGGGCCCTTCATCCAATTCAATCGTGCGATTCCTCACTACGCCCAGAATGGGTAGGAGGAGGATGGCCAGGATCGGAATCCACGCCGTTCCAGGAGGTTCGGACGCTCGAGCCAACTGTCGACGCTTCCGAAGTCGCAGAATCCACGAGGCAATGACCCCGTTGACCATGGCCAGCCAGAATGCCACTCCCCCCTCACCGAACCACTCTGCCATCCCCAGCAGATCGGGGAACCCGGAAAGGGACACCCCGAGGCCCAGCCAGGGGAAGGCGAACCCTCCCGGAAGGTGTCCCCTCAGCCACTCCGCAGCTGTCCAGGCCAGGGGAAGAGCCAGGAACAGAGGTACGCTGTAACGCCTCTGGGCTGTGTGGAAGGCCCAAGCGAAGAATGCCGAGATCAGGCCCAGAGACGAAACCACAGCCAGGTATCCGGGCACGGCCCAGGAGAAATGGGGTGCCAGAGACAGTGGAACCCAGTACAGAAGGCCCCCGTAGGCCAGCAGGCCGAACAAGAATCCCCACCGAGCAGCGGCTCTGGAGCCCGTGGACCCCGAAGGAAGTGACAGGAGCCCCAGGCTGAGAGGGACCAGGGCCAGGAAGGGGGGAAGGAGGAGGTGAAAGGGGGGGAAA
>CBDUAX010000873.1:0-1687 GCA_965365235.1 uncultured bacterium | reverse complement strand
TGATGGAGATCGAGGCAATCCTTCGGGTGCAAAACGGCCTTCGACCCAGCCAGCCCAACGACTTCGAGTTGGAGACGGCTGACGATTCCCTGAGTTTCTGGGACAACATCTCCAGGATCCTCTTTTTGGCCCTGCCCGGCCTGGTGGGGATCTCCCTGGTGGTGGGGGGGATCGTCATCATGAACATCATGCTCGTCTCCGTGCTGCAGCGGACGCGGGAGATCGGTGTTCGCAAGGCGATTGGAGCGCGTCGGCGGGACATCGTGGTACAGGTCATCATCGAGAGCGCAACGTTATCCGGCGTGGGGGCGGCACTGGGGGTGGGCGTGGGGGTCGGGCTGACCTGGCTCGTAGCTTCGGTTTCGCCCATGCCCGCCGCCGTGGCCCCTGAGTGGGTGAGCTTTGGTGTGGGCCTGGGGGTTCTGGTGGGAATGGTGGCAGGAGTCTACCCGGCGGCCAGAGCGGCCAGGCTGGACCCAGTGGATGCCCTCCGCTATGAGTGATCCCACCTTCCGCCCTCCGGAATCAGCCTCACGCCGTGGTGCTGTTGCGACCCTGGAGGAGGGCTTCAGGATCGCCCTCTCCGCCATCGGGGCGAACAAGATCCGAGCGGCCCTCACCATCCTCGGGGTCGCCATTGGAGTCGCCGTGGTGGTGACAATGGCCGCCCTCATCACAGGCATCCGCAGCAGCGTTCTGGAGGCCTTCGAGTCGGCCGGCCAGGAGAATTTCATCGTTACCCGGTTCGACATGACCAATGTCCGGATCGTAACCGACGGCTCGGGACGTCCGCCCTGGTGGAACAAGCCCAAGATCACGCCGTTGGAGGCGGATCGGATTTCTCGACTCCCTGGGGTCAGAGAGGCCGTGGTCGACTTCGACATGAACCTCTCGATCTCTTTGGAGGGGGATCGGGGGACAGGGGTTCAAGCCAGCGGGAATTCGGCTGGGTGGCCCATGTACACCATCGGGGATTTTACCGCCGGCCGAAACTTCATCCCCCAGGAGGTGGATCAGAGCCGAGCCGTCATCGTAATCTCCGGGCCTCTGGCCACCGAGTTGTTTGGGGCGCTGGATCCCATCGGAAAACGGGTGAGGGTGTCGGCAGGCAGAAGGGGGGCCAACGAGTTGTTCACCGTTGTTGGCGTCTTCGACGTTGGGCAGAACATCTTCTCCGATGCCATCCGGCACTTCGCCGTCCTTCCCTTCACGGCGGCGCTGAAGCGGTTGAAGGCCGATGACATGTTTCTGGGGGTCCTTGTGGTTCCCGAGCCTGAAATACCTCAGGTGGAAGCACAGGATCAGGTCATCAGTCTTCTCAGGACCATGAGAGGGTTGGGTCCCACCGAGGAGAACAACTTCGCCCTTCTTCGGTCGGACCAGCTCATCGGGCTCTTCAATCAGCTAACGGCCGTCTTTTTCATCGTCATGCTGGCTCTTTCCTCCGTTGGGCTGCTGGTGGGTGGGATCGGTGTGATCGGAATCATGCTGATCTCTGTAACGGAACGAACCCGGGAAATCGGGATCCGGAAGGCAGTGGGGGCGACCCGGAGGGAGATCCTTTGGCAGTTCCTGGTCGAGGCCGGGGTTCTGACCCTACTGGGGGGGGCATCCGGGCTCCTCATCGGCGGCCTTGGGGCAGAGGCGGTGGAGGCTATCACACCCATTCCGGCAAGCATCCCTATTT
>CBDUAX010000872.1:0-1691 GCA_965365235.1 uncultured bacterium | reverse complement strand
CGGCTCCCCCCGTGCCGTTCCGACAGTGGGAGGGTCAACCCTCCGCTTGGATCTCGGCTGCCACCCGCTCGACCTCCCGGAGGGCCCGCAGGAAGTTCCCGCCCCAGATTTTCTTGATCTCTTCTTCGGTATACCCGCGCCGAAGGAGCTCCACCGTGACATTCAGAGCCTCGCTGGCGTCGTTGAAGCCCGGAACCCCACCACCTCCGTCGAAATCGGTACCGATCCCCACGTGCTCCACACCGATGAGGTCGACTACGTAGTCGATGTGGTCTACCATCGTTGAAACAGTGGGCCTGGGCCACCGGGTATTGATCTCCTCCATCCGGGCTTCCACCTGGGGCATGATCGGCTCGATCCGAGCTCGGTACTCAGCACGCTCTTCCTCGCTCAGCCCCCGGAGGGCCCGGCGGTTCAAAATCCCGAACTCCTCGTTCAGGGCCTGGACGGCTTCGCGGTACTCCTGTGGATCCACCTGGAGGAAGCTCCCCAGGGCTACGACCTGGATGACGCCCCCGTTCTCCTTCAGGGCCAGGAGCTGCTCGTCATCGAGGTTCCTGGACACGTCCGCCACCCCAGCGGCCCCTGAATGGGAACCCATGATTGGTGCCTTGGAAAGGGCGAACACCTGCATCACCGCCTCCTTGGAGACGTGGGCGACATCCACCATGATGCCCAGCCGGTTCATCTCCTGAACCACCTGCTTTCCGAACTCCGAGAGGCCGCCGTGCTCGCCTTCCTCCCCTTCCCTGGGGTTGGCGGAATCAGCGATTTCGTTATTGCCGTTGTGCGTCAGGGTGATGTACCGGGCGCCCAGATCGTAGTACTCCTCCACCAAGGAGAGATCGGTTCCAATAGGGTATCCGTTCTCGATTCCGATGGCGAAGATCCGCTTCCCGGTGGCGTGGATTCGCTCCATGTCGTCAGCGGTGTAGGCGATCTCCACCCGGTCCGGGCACATCTCTTCCGCCACCCGGTGAATGGCGTGGAACTTGTTCAGCGCCGACTCCTTGGCCGCAGCATGCCCCTCGGGAGTCCTGGGGCCCTGCCCTACGTACGCGGCCAAAAAGGCAACGTCCATGCGCCCGGCCTCCATCTTGGGGATATCCACCTTTGCGTTTGTGCCGGCGCACGGGTCCACGTCAGGCGTTCCGTAATTCCCCCCAATGTCGATGTGCGTGTCGATGGTAATGGCCGACTCGTGAATAGCTTCAGCCTGCGCAAGAAGTTCGGTTTCAGAAGGCGCCGACCCGGAGTCTCCGGTATCGGAGCCACAGGCAGCGAGGGGGGCGAGAACTAAGAGTATTGTGAGAAAGCGTAGACTTGCCGAGGGCATTTTTTGGCCTCCCAGGGGAGTTCTATGGGACTTCGGCCGGAGCCTCCATCCCGTCCAAGATGTCAACCTGGGTGAACGTCGGTCGAAGGGGGAAACGGCGCAAGAACGGGACGCCAGCGATTGGCGGCAGGATAGGGGCGCGGGGGGGGTTGAGCTGCCGACGAAAAGAGCCCCTGAGGACGACTGACCCACCGGGGCTCCTTAATGGTCGCTCCAACCAGGTCCTATGACTGCTCCCAGGGCACGATCCCCATGGATCAGGTCCGCCCAGATACGGCACCGATACTTCAGGGTGAGG
This sequence comes from uncultured bacterium, assembly GCA_965365235.1. Lineage (GTDB taxonomy): Bacteria > Gemmatimonadota > Gemmatimonadetes > Longimicrobiales > Gaopeijiaceae > CBDUAX01. The sequence continues at coordinate 57 of CBDUAX010000872.1, read as the reverse complement.
CCGATGATCTTTTACCCGAGGCAACCGGTCCGAACCCTCGGGAGAAGGGAGGGAGGG
>CBDUAX010000871.1:0-1701 GCA_965365235.1 uncultured bacterium | reverse complement strand
CGAGAATCACCTTCACGCCGCGGGCCCGATACTCCTGGCAAATCTCGTAGGCTCGTCGGGCCATAAAGACCTGAGTGGTGATGGCCACCAGGTCGGTGGGTTCGTCGAAGGGGATCTCCTCCACCCGGTCGTCATGAAGGACCAACTCCACGTCCGGGGGCGTGAGGCCTCCCAGCACCCCAAGTCCCAGGGGTTCCATGGCCGCCTTGTCCTGGAAGCCTCCCTCCTCGTGCCGTCCCAGGTTGGGATAGACCAGCGAGATCCTCACGAGGCGGCCCCGTAAAGGTCCTTTGTCACCGGACCCGGATCGGACGGAAGCGGAGTCCCGCTTCCCAGAGTGATCCCCTGCTTCCGTTGGATCTCCCGGCGGGAGACCCGGTTCGAGAGAAGGAAGAGGCCCAGGTTTCGGGGACTGCGGGAATTGGCCCGCAGGTCGAACCCCCTTCGGAGGAAGGACCAGGAGGTGTTGAAGGCTCGTCGAGCCTGGTAGCACCCGTCCGTGAGTTCTTTGGGTGTCATCCCCTTCGGTTCGAAGGCTGCATCGCCATACCGAAACCGGGGATCCAGCCACCAACGGGGGAACCGGAGGCGTCCCTCCCGCCGGAGCCGGTCATAAAGCCGGGTACCGGGGGTCGGGACCAACGGATTGAAGTTCGCCAGGCAGAGCTTGGACTTGATGGCGAAGTCCACGGTGCTTTCGAAGGTCTCCGGGGTGTCCCGATCGTATCCGAAGACAAAGGTCCCATACAGCATCATCCCCCGCTCCCGGAACCGGCGAACGACTTCGGCGTGGCCTCCGGCCTTGAGGTTCCAACGCTTTCCCATCTGGCTGAGGTTTTCCGGGTGTATGGACTCGAAACCGGTGAGGGCGGTAACGCACCCGCTCCGGGCCATGAGATCCATGAGATCCGGGTCCAAGGCGATATCGGCACTGACCTGGCAGGCCCATTTCACCTGGTACTGCCCAAGCAGCTCGAAGAGGGCTCGGGCGTTGGCCACATTCCCAAGGAGGTTGTCGTCGACGATAAAGAGGGTCTCTCCCCTCAGCGTCTCCAGCTCCGCTGCCACCTCGTCCAGTGGCCGGTGGCGAAGGGTCCGCCCGTAATAGGCGTGAATGCTACAGAAGTCGCACACAAAGCGGCATCCGCGCCCGAACTGAAATGGCCTCACAGGCCAGTAGCGTTTCCCGGCGAAGATGGACCGGTCGTATACGATCCCGGCCATGGAGGGTCGGGAATCCGCCGTGTAGATCCGCTGGAGGGTTCCCTTCTGGGCGTCCCGGACCACCCGGCCCCAGATGTCCTCTGCATCCCCGATGACCACGCTGTCGGCGAAGTGAAGGGCCTCGTCGGGAACGAAGGTCGGGTGGAACCCGCCCAGAACCACCGGGACGCCCCGTCTCCGATAGACCGACGCGATCTCATAGGCCCGTCGGGCCGTAAAGGTCTCTACAGTGATGGCCACGAGGTCCGTTGGGGCTTCCAGGTCCAACGGTTCGATCTGCTCGTCCTGGAGGCAGGTCAAAACCCCCCGTGGGGTGAGACCATTCAGGATGGCAAAGACCAGAGGCTCCAGGGCCCCTCCGTGGGAGCCGGCCTGCATGTCCGGCCGGAGGAAGGTGATCTTCAAGAGGTGACTCCTTCCCTCACCTTCAGCCACTTTCCCTTCCATCCCTCATCCCCCAACGGATACCGCTGGCGC
>CBDUAX010000870.1:0-1703 GCA_965365235.1 uncultured bacterium | reverse complement strand
AGCGGCCTTCGGGGCTGGGAATCTGGAAGTGGTCAGGACAGAGCTGGTGGGTTCGACGGTGGGTGAAGAGCTGGAGAGGATGGCGGCCTTCGCCATCATATTCTCCTTTTTCCTCACCTTGATCTACCTGGCGATCCGCTTCGAGCTTCGATTCGGGGTGGCCGCCATCATCGCCACCGTGCATGACATTCTTATTACTCTGGGCTTCCTCGCCCTCTTCAGGGTGGAGATCGCCCTCCCCACTGTGGCTGCGATCCTCACCATCGTGGGATACTCTCTGAACGACACGATCGTGGTGTTCGACCGGGTCAGGGAGAACCTGGGTCGAAAAGGTGGCAGGAAGGAAGATCCGGCGGAGTTGGTGAACCGGTCTGTCAACGAGACCCTCCCCAGGACAGTCCTGACCTCGGGAACCACGTTGGCTGTGCTTCTGGCCCTACTCATCTTGGGCGGTGCGGTTCTTCGGGACTTCACCATGGTCCTGATCCTCGGAGTGGTGGTCGGTACCTACTCCTCCATCTTCGTCGCCTCTCCGGCTCTCCTGGAGATCCAGAAACGTTGGGGCACGGGGGACTCCAAGGAAAAGCGGAAACGACGCGGAGCCGCTGTCCCGGCCTGATCCGGCGACCGGGCCGCCCCTGGATTGGGGCGGCCCGCTTTTCTTTCTTTTTTTTACGACACCACTCCCATTTTCTCTGGTTCCAATGCTGATCGATAGCCATTGCCATCTTACGGACCGGAAGTATGACGAGGACCGTTGGGAGGTCCTGGCCCGAGCGAGATCCGCTGGTGTCGAACAGGTCATCTCCATCTGCTCCGATGCTGCGGATGCCAGACGTGTGAATCGCCTCCTGAGAGACTCCTCGGAGGTCTCTGGAATTCCGGAGATCTGGGGCACTGCGGGGATCCACCCCCACGAGGCCGAGGGTGCCGGACCGGACGACCTCGAGCAGGTCCGCAAAGCCCTGGAAAAAGAACCCCGCCTGATCGCGGTTGGGGAAACTGGACTGGACTTCTTCTACGACCACTCCCCCAGGGAAACCCAGGAGGACCTTTTCAGGGCCCACCTGGGGCTGGGTGCGGATTCGGGGCTCCCCGTGGTGGTCCACTCCCGGGAGGCGGACGGGTTGACCGGACAGATCCTTCAGGAGTGGGGAGGAAGGGTCCAGGGCGTGCTACACTGCTTCACAGGTGGTGGAGAACTCCTTCAAACGGCTCTCGAAATCGGATGGATGATCTCCTTCACGGGGATCATCACCTTCAAGACGTACGGCGGGCGAGAATTGGTTCGTTCGATTCCCCAGGACCGCCTGATGGTAGAGACCGATGGCCCCTACCTTGCACCGACTCCGTTCCGGGGCCGGCGCAACGAACCGGCCTATGTGGCCAGGGTCGCCGAGAGCTTGGGGGAGATCCGGGGGGAAGATCTCGAGGAGGTGGTTCGGTACACCGGCGAGAACGCCAAGCGGTTCTTCGGTTTGGAGGTGTAGCGGTGTTCTTGGGATCCGATGCATATGTTCGGACGGACCTCCGGGAGACGATACCGCGCGGAGATCGGGGTTCCGAATGAGCAGACGCATCCGAGTTCTCCCGGACGCCGTCGCCAACCAGATTGCGGCTGGCGAGGTAGTGGAACGGCCTGCGTCCGTGGTGAAGGAGTTGGTGGAGAACGCACTGGACGCAGGCGCCACCCGGGTCCAGGT
>CBDUAX010000869.1:0-1704 GCA_965365235.1 uncultured bacterium | reverse complement strand
GGCCTGGTCCCAGAACGGGGTGCTGGGATCTTGCAGGGCCCGGCAATCGGAGAAGTTGCACCGGAACCGCTCGGTGTTGTTGTAGAGGATATAGTCTCCTCTGTAATCGAAAAGCCCATAGAGCCTTATGCGATCCCAGAGGGTGAAGGTGCTGCTCAGAGAGACTTCCCGAGTGGGCATTCCCGGGCCGATGTACTCGTACTCCTCTCCGACGTCGATCTCGTCTCTCCCCAGAACTCCGTCGCCATTGGCGTCACTCCAGCCCAAGATCGGCTTCTCCCAAATACCACCGGCGGGATAGCCCTCGATGTGCTTGACGGTGGTCCCAATTGGCTCCACACCCTCACCTAGCTCGAGGACTTCATTGTCGTTGATGGAACCGGCAACGTTCAGGTCCCACCGAAGGAAGTCTGTCTCCACCGGGGTGGTCGAGACGGCAACCTCGAGCCCGATATTCCTGACCGAGGCCAGATTCTCCCAGCGATCTGCACTGGCCCCATAGGAGGGTGGAAGGTCTCGTTCGATGAGGGCGTCCTCCGTCTTCTTCCAATAGCCTGTGACTTCGAGACCCAGGCGACCCTCCAGCATGTCGGCGTCGAAGCCACCCTCGAATTCCTGTGCCTTCTCGGGTTTCAGCTCCACGTTCCCGATGTTCCCCATCGTTACGCCGGAGACGTCTGCACCCTCGGGATCAGTGATTGCCACCGCGTCCAGCGTCCGAATGGCGGCAGTGGTTGCGGGCTGGAGTCCTGACATCCCCCATGCCGCCCTGAGACGGAACTGGTCCAGGAAGGAGAGTTGGGGGAACCACCTCTCCTCGGAAGTAAGCCAGGAGAGGCTGAGTTTCGGGTAGGTGATGGCCTCGAAATCCTTCCCGAAGGCCGTGTTATCGTCCATCCGGATGGCACCTGTGAGGAAGAGGCGATCACCAAAGGAAATCTGCTCCTCAACGAAGAGGCCCAGGGAACGGGACTCTGTGGTGACTTCGTTCACGGAGTATTGGGCCGCGGCTGATGCCAGCGACCTCGAACCGGTCACGATGTCCTCACCGCCAGCGTTGGTCCCGTTCATGAAGTCCCTGAGGAACTGGACCCCTACGGCGGTTTTCGTGCGGATGTTCGAGTTCAGGTCGTAGGTGGCGGTGGCTCCCGCATCCAACGTGTACTGGTAGAAGCGCCGGAAGTTGGAGTCCCGATCACCGAGACCCCGACCTGACACCATCACCAGGTTCCGAGGAATATGCTGCTGGTCGTGGCGATTCATGAAGTCCACCCCGCCCGTGGCCCGAACGTCCAGCCAGGTGATGGGAGACCAGGTGAGGTTGGCCGAGGTCATGAACCGCTCTGTGGATGCGTAAAGATCCCGGCGGAAGAGTTGGTCGGGAGTCTGGAATCCGTACGCGTTGATCCCGTCACCCTCGTCCGATCCGGCCGGTGGCTTTTTGGCTCCACCGAAATAGCCCGAGGGCAAAACGCCGAAGGAGTTGTTGTCGTTGCCCGTCATGGACACGTCACTGGTCACATATCCGGTCCGCAGGGCCAGGACGGCATCTTCCAGGACCTGGGCCGTGAGGTTCAGGCGAACACTAACCCGGTCCAACCGCTGGGGATGCTCCACGGTCCTGTCGATGTCGAACCCGGCGTCGGTGAGCTTGTTCGCGTAGAAGGGCTTCAGGTCATAGGGGCCTACCTCCTGTTCCCACTC
>CBDUAX010000868.1:0-1715 GCA_965365235.1 uncultured bacterium | reverse complement strand
CAGGACGAGATTCGGAGCGTTCTGGCCCGGAGAGACGCCCTCCTGGAGGGCGAGAGCCTCTGGTTGCTGGCTCCAACGATCGTCCTGGAGCTCACCGAGGGGCAGGTGGAGAATCTTACGGCGCTCCAGGCACCCCTTGAGGACTCGACCGTGGCAGAGGAGGGTCCCAGGAGGCGTCCGCCGCCGGAAGTACAGGAGATGGGGCTGCAAGCCTTCCCTGAGCGCCCCCACGCCTTTGCCGAGGACTTCCTCCTCTGGGCCGACTCCATCGAGGTTCTCGCCCCTGATCAGACCCTGGAGGAAGTATGGGCCATGGGCGCGGCCCATGGTGAATCCCTTTCCCGGGATTCGCTGAACACGGAAGCCACCGACTCTATCGCGCACCGGGACTGGCTGGAGGGAGACACGATTGTCGCTATCTTTCTCCCCACCGCGGATTCGGCTGCCGTGGAGACTGAGGTGATCCAGGGGGTGGACCCCGCCCGACCTCCTTCGGCGGGTGGAGTCAGTCAGGCCGAGGCTCAGGGCGACTCCACCCGGTATCGGTTGGACCACCTGATTGCTCGGGTCGGCGCCCGGAGTCTCTACCGGCTCGCTCCCACCGACTCGACGTTGGTGGAGGAGGACAGACGCCTGGCGATTCACTATGTCCTGGGGGACGAGATCACGATCTTCATGAGCGGGGGAGAAGTGGATCGAATGGAGGTGACGGGGGAGACCAGGGGCATCCACCTGGAACCCATTGCGACGAACCAGAGGCGGGTGCTTCCCGATACGGTCGGGGCCCGGCCCGAACCCACGCTGGCACAACCGGTTACACCCCAGCTCGGGCGCTTCCCCGAGAATCCCCTGGCAGAGCCGAATTTGACGATTCCGACCTCCGCCCCCCTTGGGCGGAGGAAAAGATCAGGAGGATGGCGTTGATGGAAGGGAGGGCGATGGCAGGGATGGAATCGGGACCGGAGACCCGGGGAGCTGGAGTTGCCATCCTGGAGGAATCTTCCCGCCTGTACGCCGAGGGGCTGACGAAGGTCTACCGGAAGCGGGCGGTGGTCCAGGGTGTGGATATCTCGGTCCGACAGGGTGAGATCGTGGGTCTCCTGGGACCCAACGGTGCCGGGAAAACCACCACCTTCTACATGATCGTGGGCCTGATTCCGCCCAATGAAGGCCGGGTCTTCCTTGACCAGCGTGAGCTGACCGAAGTGCCCATGTACCAGCGGGCTCGATCGGGGGTAGGCTACCTGGCTCAGGAACCTTCCGTGTTTCGGAAGCTCTCGGTGGAAGAAAACGTCATGGCCATTCTGGAGACGCTGGATCTCCCCAAAAAGGAGCGGAAGGCTCGCCTGGAGGGCCTCTTGGACGAGCTCTCCATTGCACACCTCCGGAAGAACAAGGCCTACTCCCTCTCGGGCGGGGAGCGGCGGCGTCTCGAGATCACCCGGGCTCTGGTCCAGCGCCCGAAATTCATGCTTCTGGATGAACCTTTCGCCGGGATCGATCCCATCGCTGTGAACGACATCCAGCAAATCGTCCACGGTCTGAAGGATCGAGGAATCGGAGCCATCATCTCCGACCACAATGTGGAACAAACGCTGGAGATTGTGGACCGGGCTTATATCATGTATGAGGGGCGGATTCGCGTGAGTGGCACCGTCTCTGAGCTGGTTTGGAACGACGAAGTCGCCGAAATCTACTTTGGACCCACCCTAACG
>CBDUAX010000867.1:0-1725 GCA_965365235.1 uncultured bacterium | reverse complement strand
GTAGGTCCCGGGTTCCACCACGGTGGCGGGCTCTGATCGGGCCGGGAACAGCCCTCCCCCACCTCCGAAGCGTCGCCGGCCCCTGCCCTGGTCACCCCGAACGAGGCGAAGGATGTCCTGCTCCAGGGAGGGCTCGCCGAACCCACCTCCGCCTCCTGCGGTCGGCCGGCCTTCTGCCGGGCGATCCACCCACTGGCCTGCGGCCGCGCCAGCACCGCCTCGACCACCCCCGAAGTTGAATCCGCCACTCTGGGCTTCCCGTAACCCTTCGATAGCTTCATTCAACTCCTCCTCGTCGGTTCCGGCGGCCAGGAGTGAGTCCACAACCACCGCCAGACGGGCCTCTGTAGCGATACTGTCTCGTACTTCGGAGGGTGACCTTGGTAGCTGGGTGCTCTCACCCCGGAGGTTCCAGGTTGCCGTGTTCATGCCCGCACGCGTCGTCCCCGTTAAGGTGCGGATGGTCTCGCCCCCGGCATTCCGGATCAAAACCTCCACGTCATCGTCGGGCCGTTCCGCCAGCCAATAGTTGATCTTGGCCCCCAGGGGAGGGCTTCCAACCTGGAAGTAGGCTTGAGCCGTGAATTCCCCACCTGTGGGCCGGGTCCCGAAATTGAAGGCCGGGGCCGGCTCGAACAGGTGGGTCTCCGATGCCATCACGGATTCATTCAGCTGCTGGAGCGGTGAGATGTTCACGATCCAGATCGAGCGGCCGTGGGTGCCAGCGATGAGGTCACCGTCCCTGGGGTGGATCTTGAGGTCGTGAACCGGAACCGTGGGGAGCCCCTCCATAAATCGCTGCCACGACTCGCCTCGGTTCAGCGACACATACGCTCCGACATCCGTTCCCACAAAGAGGAGGTTCGGGTTTTTCAGGTCTTCCCGGATCACATGAGCGAAATCGGGCTTCCCGGTGGGAAGGTCACTGGAGATGGACCGGAAGCTGTCCCCACCGTCGTCGGTCACCAGCACGTAAGGAGTGAAGTCTCCCCGCCGGTGATTGTCCATGGTTAGATAGAACCGGCTCGCATCATGGCTCGAAGGCTCGATACGACTCACGTAGGTGCCGTCAGGAACCAGCCCATCCAGTTTTCCGGTGAGGTCGATCCAATCTCCACCGTCGTTCGGGCTCTTCCAGAGGTTCCCATCATCGGTGCCGGCGTAGAGGAGGCCCTTGGTGATGGGAGACTCGGCAAGGGAGACGATGGTGGCGAAGGTTTCGGCCCCCGTCACGTCTGGAGTGATCCCTCCCGTCGTGGTGGTACTGATGCGGATCTTCTCCTCGTCTTGCCGAGAGAGATCCGGGGAGATGGGGATGAGGTCGTCGCCCCGGTTTGTGGACTTCATCACCACATTTGCCGCTGCATAAACCACATCGGGGTTGTGGGGTGAGAGGAAGAAGGGGGTGTTCCAGTTGTAACGAAGCTGAAGGCCGAGTGAGTCGGCTGTGGCCCGGGCCTGGAGTTCCTCGATCCTGGCAGAGTGCTGCTGTGGCATGGGTTGGGTCTTGTCGGGCCAAAGGATCGCAATGGAGTCCTGGAGGATCCGATACGATTCTCTCCAGCTCGGCCGACCGAAGGCCTGCCGATCGCCGGTGGCCAGATTGGACCGGCCCATGTTCCCGCCCTGGGACTCGGAGTAGACGATGTTGGGATCCCTGGGGTCCTGCTGGGTGACGAACCCGTCGCCACCGCTGACCATGACCCAGTCGTGGTTCGTGATCAT
>CBDUAX010000866.1:0-1725 GCA_965365235.1 uncultured bacterium | reverse complement strand
ATCGGTATCAACGTCGGGGACGTGGTCTTTCAGGACGGGGATATCTACGGGGACGGGGTCAATGTGGCGGCCCGAATTGAACCCCTGGCCGATCCCGGAGGGATTTGCATTTCCCAGGGCGTGTTCAACGCCGTCCGGAAAAAAGTGGAAGTCGGGTTCGAAGACGTCGGGCTTCAGTCTCTCAAGAACATTTCAGAGCCGGTCCAGGTGTACCGCGTCCTTCTGGCTCCGGACGCCGTCGGGAAGCTGACCACCGGCCGTCTCAGAAGACCCGCACCCGTCTGGCGTCAACCGGCATACATCGCCGCCGCCACCGTCATCGTGGTCTTGGGAGGAGGGCTGGCCTTACGGGACGCCATCGTCGGCCTTCCCTCCGAGGGGAGTCGGCGGGTGGGTGCCGCGGCGTTGGAGCAAGCGGGAGAGGTCGGTGATCCCCGGCGGATCGCCATCCTCTACCTGGAAGATGAGAGCGGAGAAGGTGACCTGGGCTATGTGGCCGACGGTCTGACGGAAGGGTTGATCGACAAACTCTCCACCGTTTCGGCTCTTCAGGTGGTCAGCCGAAATGGATCGCTCCAGTTCAAGGATTCGGATCTTCCCCGGGACAGCATCGCACGGGCCTTGAAGGTGGGAACCGTCGTGAGCGGGTCGGTGGACCACGACGGGGATGGGATCCGAGTGGATGTAGTACTGTCGGAAGGACTCAGCGGAACGGAATTCCGCAGAGGGAGCTTCGAGGGGTCTCAGGAGGAGATTCTCGATCTTCAATCGAGCCTGGTCACCGAAGTGTCCGAACTGCTTCGCGTTTGGTTGAACCAGGAGATCCAGCTTCGGCAGAGCGTGGGGGAGACGGAGAATGTCGCGGCCTGGGCCCTCGTGCAGCGGGGGGAGCGTGAAAGGAAGGAAGGCGAAGCCCTCCTGAGACAGGGAGAGATGGATGGCCAAATCGCGGCATTCCACCGGGCCGACTCCCTCCTGGCCGAAGCGGAGACGATGGATCCCGGGTGGCCCCGCCCTGTGGTGATGCGGGCACAGGTCGCCCTTCGTTCCGCACAGCTCACGGCGGCCAATCCACGGGAGGCAACCGGGTGGGTGGAGGCGGGGTTCCACCATGTCGAGCGAGCACTGAGGCTGGATCCCCGGAATGCCGAGGCGCTGGAAACCCGAGGGATCCTCTCCTACGTGATGTGGGTGGAGAGCCTGGAAACCGACCCCTCTGTGGCCGCCGGCCTTCTGGCTCGAGCAGAAGAGGATCTGGAGGCAGCGGTGGACCTGGAACCGACGCTGGCGAACGCCTGGAACATCCTCAGTGTGGTCCACTCCCAGAAGCCGGATCTCATCGAGGCCAAGATATCCGCCAGGCGAGCCCTGGAGGAAGACGCCTTTCTCCAGGGGGCCCAGAGTATTCTCTGGCGGCTGTACGCCACCTCCTATGACCTGGAGCAGTTTCCCGACGCCGTTCAATACTGCGACGAAGGCAAACGAAGGTTCCCCGACAACCCCCGCTTTACCGAGTGCGAGCTTTGGCTTCTGGCATCCCGGGCCCTGGAACCCGATGTGGACAAAGCCTGGGAGCTCCTGGAGCAAATGTATGCCATGGAGTCCCCGGAAACCCGAGAGTTGCGGTACCTCATGGGGCGGATGGTCGTCGGCGGGGTCCTGGCCCGGGCGAACATGATGGACAGCGCCGATGCGGTCTGGGTGGGCTCCCGTGGGCACCCCGAA
>CBDUAX010000865.1:0-1726 GCA_965365235.1 uncultured bacterium | reverse complement strand
TTGAGGAAGACGGGCCGGTCAGGGGCTGAGGGAAGCTTCAAAGCTTCCAGCGGGCTGCGGAACCCCTCGATGGCCTCTTCCGCTTCCAGAGGGCTCACGGGGTCCGAAAAGCCAACGGCTACAGAGAGCAGATGGCCGTCCACTACGGGTACCCGGTTGGTTTGTGCGCTGACGGTGAAGCTGGCAGGAGAGAATCCCCCCTCAACCGTCTCTCCGAAAATCTTCAGGGGTTCCTCCTCCAGCTTTTCCTCCTCACCCGGGATTGTGGGGATGACGTTCCCGATTATGTCCATGGAGGGTACCCCCGGATACCCGGCCCCTGACACCGCTTGGAGTGTGGTGACCAGGACCTTCCGGATCGGACAGAGGTCCATCAAGGGCTTCAACGCCAACACCAACCCTGTGGTGGAGCAGTTGGGGTTTGCCACGATGAGGCCTCTTCCCCTGGGTAGGGAGCGGAGTAGATCCACCTGTCCAGGATTCACCTCCGGAACAAGGAGGGGGACCCAGGGGAGGAGGCGGTGAGGACTGGCATTGGTGATTATCGGTGTGCCCGCCCCGGAGAAGAGACCTTCGAGCTCCTCCGCCACCGATGAATCCAATGCCGAAAAGACAAGATCGCATTCAGGAGAAGGAACCGGTTCCTGGACCGATAACTCCCGGGCCCATTCCGGGATCGAAGTCGGCTCCAACCACCGGGTCGCCTCACCATAGGGAAGCCCCATGGACCGAGGGGACCCCATGAGCCGGGTGACCTTGAACCATGGATGGCCGGAGAGAATCCTCACCATCTTCTGGCCTACCGCCCCGGTAGCACCCAGGATCCCGACCCTCTGGCGGGAAGGCGATGGGATGGGAGGTGCTCGATGAAAAGCGGACATCAGGCGACCCTCCTCTTCCTTGTTTTCTTGCCGACGGCCCTTCTCGAAGCCCCGGCCCTAAGCCAGGCGCCGTCCGTGCTCCACTTCTCCCGTACCACCGCCAGGATGTCGGAGAGGACCCCGGAAGCGGTGAGGTCAGGTCCGGCACCCGGGCCTGACACAGCCAATGGGGAGGGGGTGTATTGGTCTGTACTCAGCAGGACGAGGTTCTCTGTGGATCCGAGGCGAGCCAGGGGGTGGCTTTTGGGGAGGCTTCGTACCCCGACCTCAGCCTTTCCACCCCGGAACGAAGCGGCGTATACCAGGCGCTCCCCCATGGCTTCGGCTGTCGCCCTGTGCTTGCTCCACCCGGCATCGACCTCACCGAGGGCCGACAGGAACTCACTGGGACAGGAACGTCCGGCCAGGGCCTCCGGGACCAGGGACTCCACGGTGATGTCCTCCGGCTCCAGGGGATATCCGGCCTCCCGGAGGAGGATCAAGAGCTTCCGCCCAACGTCGGATCCCTGCAGGTCCTCCCGGGGGTCGGGCTCTGTGAAGCCCCGGACCTTCGCCTCCTTCACCGCCTGAGAGAAATCGGATCCTTCCGCTACCCGTCCGAACACATAAGTGAGGGTCCCCGAAAGGGACGCTTCCAGGCCGACCAGTCTGTCAGCACAGGCGAATCGGCCCCGGACGGCGTGGAGGACGGGTAAGGCGGCACCCACGGTGGTCTCGTAGCGGAAGGGGGCTCCTCCCTCCCGAGCTGCGGAAGAGATTCGTCGATAGTCGGCCAATCTCCCACTCAGACCGAGCTTGTTGGCTGTCACCACCGGGATCCCGGTGGCCAGGATCTCCGGGTACCG
>CBDUAX010000864.1:0-1727 GCA_965365235.1 uncultured bacterium | reverse complement strand
GGGAGCTGGATCGCTTTCGTCATGCCGGGAGAAGAAACCCTCCAGTTCCGGGACGCGGAGGCCTTCGATGCCAACACCGCCTTCCTCATGAGTGCCGGACCCGGGGCCCTGTCCCGAATCTACCGAACCGACGACGGGGGAGTTCACTGGGATCTTCAGTTCACCGCCACCCACCCCGAGGCCTTCCTGGACTGTATGGCTTTCTGGGATAGGGAGCGGGGCTTGGCCTACGGGGACGCCGTCGATGGAGTTCCCTTCATCCTTCAGACGTCGGACGGGGGGGGAAGCTGGGAGCGGGTCCCGGCCGAGGTACTTCCGGCGGCCCAGGAAGGGGAGGGGGGCTTCGCCGCCAGTGGCACTTGTGTCACGACTGGTCAGGGGGGCTCTGCCTGGATCGCCATGGGGAACGCGGACCAGGCCCGTGTCCTCCGTACGACCGACTGGGGTGAGAGTTGGGAAGTGACTGAAGTTCCTGTGGTGGATGGGAGCGGGGCCGGTCTCACGACGGTTCAGATGCTGGGGGACGGCCGCAGAGGCCTGGCCCTGGGCGGGGTCATCGGAGGCGACACCCTCCGGACCCAGAACGTGGCCGTTACCGAGGATGGAGGCCGTACTTGGACCTCGGCGGGATCACCGGCAATGCTGGGGCCCGTATACGGCTCCGCCTTGGTCTCAACCAGAAAGGGTTTGGTGGCGCTGGCCGTGGGCCCCGGGGGGCTGGATTGGTCCCGGGAGCTGGGGGGTAGCTGGGAGACAGCGGACAACCAGACCTATTGGGCGGTGGCCTTCGCTTCCCCCTCCGCCGGGTGGGCCGTGGGACCGGAGGGCCGGATCGTGAGGTTACGTCTGCAATAGGAGGCCAGCCCCTACGGCCCTTCCCCCAAAGTCCCCCGGAAGATCTTCTCCGCCCGGGCCGGATTGAAGATGGAGCACACGCAGAACCGGGCCAGCGTGCGGGCGGCTTCTTTTGGACTCCTGCGGCCACTTCGGACCCGATCCACCATCTTCCTGGCCAAGCCGAAGGAGATGGTCCCATGCCCGCACATGGTGCTCAGCTCCAGGACACTCTTCTCCGGCAGATCTTCGGTCCTTCCCTGAAATCCCAGGGAGTACTCCACGCTGTGCCGGATGATGCCGCAGGCTTCGCAGCAGGCTTCCGCCCGGTCGGCCAACGCACTGATGTTCACGGATACGCCCAGGTCTGCGGTCCGGACGGCCTTCACGAAAGCCACCATCTTTTCGTAGTCGTCGAAGACTGCCGCGACGATCCCCGGGGCGTGAACTCCGTCGATGACGGCCTCCGGATCCGGGTCCGTGTCTCGCGTCCAATGCACGAGGGGGTTGAGCGCTTCCTGTGGGCGGAACTCGCCTCCCTTTTTTGCGTCGCCGATGTTCACGGGGTCGTGCTGAAGGGCCAGGCGTAGAAACGCTTTCTGGGTCTCGATGGCGTGGGTGTCGTTGTACCCCCGGGCAGGCATGGCGAAGACGATATAGTCTCCCGTGAGATCTTCATACTGGCCGTATCGGTGCAGAGAATGGGTCATCGATCCGCCCCCCCTTCCCGGAGGTGGGTAGGCTCGTGTGGGGGAAGGGGGAGGTCGGCCGCGGACGGAGGGGTCTTTTCCCTCCTGCCCATTCCCAGGTTCGTCTTCGCTCGAAGGATGGGGAATCCGGCCCTGGGGAGGATCTCCTCCAGCGGGTTGCTTCCGGTGTCGTCACACCGCGAG
>CBDUAX010000863.1:0-1731 GCA_965365235.1 uncultured bacterium | reverse complement strand
GTCGGGAAGGGGATCCGGCGTGGATTTCGGTTACTACGACTATGAATTCTATCGCGACGAGGGAGGATCCTTCTCGGACGTGCTGGCTTATGGAGGCTTCCCAGGCGCCCGGGGCCGCCGCACCGACGGGGGAGGCGGGGAAGTGTTGGTGGGACAGGGGGAGGAGGTCGACCAGGCAGGGGCCTGGGTGGTTTCCGGGAATTTCTTCCGGGTCCTGGGTGTGCCCATGGGGCTGGGCGCCGGGTTCAGCGCCGAGGTGCAGGCCCACGGAGAGCTCTTGACGGAAGTAGTTCTGAGTCACGGGTACTGGACCCGAGCACTGGGCCAGGATCCCTCGGTGTTGGAAAGGCCCATCTACCTGAATGGGGTCGCCTTCCGTGTGGCCGGGGTCACCCATCCAGAGTTCGAGGGTGTGAACCCGGGTGAGCCCATGCCGGATCTCTTCATCCCTATCCTTTCCGCAGAGGAAATCAGTCCGGGCTTCGCGGCTGCCCTGGACCGTTTCCAACCCGATGGCTCCCCCAGCGCATCGCGGTTCCTGCGCCTGGTGGCGCGGCTGGAGCCCGGCCTGGCACTGGAATCCGCCCAGGCCGAGGCGGTCATCCTCCAGGAGACGTGGGAAGCGGAGTTCTCTGACTGGGCTGTTGTGGTCTATGGGGATTCCTATCAAATGAGCCTACGGTCCGATTTCGGGTTGGCCCCCTTCGAGAGCCGAGTCCTCCGTCGGCAGCTCTATTTCCTCTGGTTCGTGGTAGCGGCGGTCTTCCTCATCGGCTGTACCAACCTGGCCATCCTCCTCCTTGCCAGTGCGTCGGGTCGGGAAAGGGAGATGGGAATCCGAGCGACACTCGGTGCAGGGCGGAAGCGGCTGCTGTCGCAGCTCGTTACGGAGAGCCTTGTTCTCTCCGCGCTGGGTGGGTTGGCCGGTCTGACCCTGGCCTATGTGGCCGCAGGAGCCGTTACCGCCACCCTCTCCATGAACTTCGAAAGCTCCTTCCGGCCCGACGGTTCGGTGGCTCTCTTCGCGCTCCTCCTGTCTTCCATGGCGGCAGTCCTATTCGGCACGGCCCCGGCGTGGAAGCTTTCCCGGGTGGACGTGTCGACGCTGGTTCAGCGACCAGGACAGAACCGAACCCGGGCTCTCTTCCGGGGCGGGTTGGTGGTGGTCCAGACCGCTCTTTCCATCCTCCTACTCATCGGAGGCGGGCTCCTGGCCCGGAGCGTTCAAGGGCTTCAGGAGATCGACCTGGGGTACGATCCGGAAGGTCGGATGATCCTGGGCGTGGAGTTGGAGGCTGCAGGGTACGCCGAGGAAGAGGGACAAGCGTTGGTATCCGCCATCCTGGATAGGATTTCACTGGTACCCGGCGTCCGCTCCGCCTCGGTCTGCAATCGGATCCCCTTTCTGGGGAGCAACACCTGGAGCTTCACGTCTCCAGGAACGGACTTCGCCGAGGACGGGATGCAGACGACGTTCAATCTGGTGGGTCCCGAATACTTCAAAACCATGGGCACCTCCCTTCTGGCGGGTCGAGCTTTCACCCGGGACGACGTGTCGGGGAGCCCCTTTGTGGCGGTCGTGAACGAGGTCTTCGCCCTGTTCATCGACCTCGACGCCGACGACGACGCCCTCGAGTTCCCCGTGCTGTTCGGCTCGGGTCGCGCCGGCTGGGTGTCCAAGAACTACCTCGACGACGGACCGCCCTTCCGCGAGATGCGCTGGGCCCTCGA
>CBDUAX010000862.1:0-1735 GCA_965365235.1 uncultured bacterium | reverse complement strand
CCGAGTTCGAATACAGCAACCTCGGCTTCCAGCTACTCGGCCAAGCTTTGGCCAGAGCCGCAGGGATCAGCTATGAGGAGCTTCTCAGGGAGAGAGTTCTGGTTCCTCTCGGCATGACCGGAGCCGGTTTCACCCTGAGCGGGGAGCGAGCGCAATGGGCAGTGCAGGGATACCGAAACGGCGTCCCGGTGCCGCAGTGGGAAGGGACAGACGCCCGTCTCGGCGCCGGAGGGATGTACGCGAACGTGGAGGACATGCTCGGATCGGACTGGCCTGGACGGTGGGTGCCGTCCAGGGACGCCCCGTCCTGCAGCACGGAGGAAACACAGGGGGGTTCAGCGCGGTGATTGCCTTCGACCCTGAACGAGAGGTCGGGATCGTCTGGCTGACCAACACCTATGTCTTCTCCGATCCCACTCCAACCGAACTCCTGCTCTTCGGGAAACGCACCCCTCGGGAGGAAGCCGAGATCGCGCACGACGTGCTGGCCTCCTACCCAGGCCGCTACCAGGCACCTTCCGGTACCTCCCTCTTTGTCCGCATGGAAGCCGAGGGACACCTGACGCTTCAGCGCCCACGGCGCGCGCGAGTCCGCCTGTTTGCGGAGTCGGATTCCTCCTTCACCCTCACTCTGGGCCCCACGAGATTGATCTTCGAGAAGACCGAGGCCGGTGACGTCCGGGCCGTTCGAACGGAAGGGGACACCTCTCCAGAGACCTTCCGAAGAGTGAGTGACGAGAGCCCTCCCCCGCGAGCTGTCGTCGCGGGAACCGGATGGTACGAGTTAGGCTTCGAATGGAAGCCGGTGTTCCGGGTCCTCCTCGGAGCACTCGTGATCCTGGTCTTGTTGACCTTGGTGGCGGAGGTTCGCCGCCGATCCAGTGGGGCGATCGGGAATCAACCGTAGGCGGATCTCGGTCCCTTCGCCAAACACCCTTCGAAGGGAGAGGAAACGATGGGCTCAATTTGGGAGTCGATCGGCTTCACGCGCTGGCCGATTTTATTCTGTCTCGGTGTGCTGGTCCTTCTCGGGCTGTGGTCGGTCTTCAAGCTCTTCCGGCCCGGCGCCTCCCCGGACCTGAGAACCAAGGCATGGCTGGACGGGGTTCTGGTATGGGGTCTCCTCGGTTTCCTCTTCGGACTTTTGGGAGCGGTGATGGGGATCATTCTCACCTTCCAGGCCATTGAGGCAGCAGGGGCCGTCCGGGCCACCGCCATGGCACCGGGAATCAAGAGCACATTGCTGAGTTTGGGATTCGGAACGGTCACCCTCGGGATCGCCTTGTTCTTCTGGTATGTGCTCCAGCTTCGTTGGCGGCTGCTGGAGGCTGCCTCCGCCACGTCTCAGGACTAAGTGTTCCGGCGGCCGAAGGCCGGTCTAGGAAAGGGAGACCCGAGCGCACCTGGTCCTCACCTGACCGGTTGACCAGGGCCCGAGCGTGCAGAATCAAAGGTCCTTCACGGCAGGGGTGGTTCCTCCCTAGGAGTTCCGATGTCCAAACTGACCCTGGAGAACTCCGGCACCCATCGTCTAACATTAAGGTTGCTGGTCCGGCCGCCTTCGGCGGCCTCCATCCCAACCGGCCGAGTACCGGGTGGAGCCTGGTTAGAGAGGGTCCGGGGTGGACGTATCCAGCGACTGGAAACGGACTGATCGGGCCGGTTCAGCAACCTCCGGGACGTTATCGGGCAGCGCGGGGGCGGGCTGCAAGCAGTAGAAATAAAGGCTGATTAG
>CBDUAX010000861.1:0-1745 GCA_965365235.1 uncultured bacterium | reverse complement strand
CATCCGGTCGGAAAGTCCCGTCCGGATAGCCGCGTACCGCCTCGATCCCCACCGGGTCCTCATCTCTGGGAGTCGGATAGCCCGTACTCGGCAACCCTTCGAAGGAGCTCAAGCTCCTGCCGCGTCACCTGATCGAACCCCATCCCGACGTAGCCCGTACCAGGAGGGCCCCCGAACGCCCTGACCCAAGCCCCAGCTCGCCCGGTTTCGTCCAAGGCCAGAGGTGTGATGGTTCCGGAAACGGAGACCGAATAGCTGCTCACCCAACCGCGATCCAGACCCCACCCCATCCCCTCTTCCGTCGGCATGCTGGCATAGAAGTCGAAGTTGACGTCGGAATGGTCCACACCCAGCAAGGGAGCGGGTCGGCCCCGGTCCAGAGCCAAAGCCTGCCCAGCGCTGTCTCGGACCAGAAACATTGGCGGAAGCCCAGGCCAAACTACCTTTCCCCCGGCATCCAGGTACCTGCGGAAGAGCACGGTGTCGGCGGCCTCTGGTGCGACCTCGGTGGGGAGGTGATCCATGGCGAATACCACCACGCTGGGGGCACCGTCTTCGAGCCGGGACTCCAAGAAGGTGAGGAGCCCCCCGGTGTCCAGAACCTCGTATCCGGCTTGTTTGAAGAAGACCCGGACATCGACATGGTCCTGGAAGAGGGAATAGTCGGTGAAGGCCTCGTCCCAGAACACGGCTCTCTCCGGGAAGACACCACCCCCGTGGAGGGCGAGGACGCTCCCGTCTTCGGTACCGAAGAAGACTACCCCCTCATGGACCACCGGACTGGAGTAGACGCCATCCCCCGCCGGAAAGCTCCATCGTTCCAGGCCGGTGGTCCGGTCCACGGCTCGGAGCCACCCACCCCCGTCACCGATATAAACCATTTCCCCCGCCACCGCCGGAGAGGACCAGGTGTATCCCACGCCAACGGACCTCCAGAGTTCCTCCCCGGTACCGATGTCAACGGCGTGAAGGAAACGGCCGTCGGAGGTCCCGGCATAGAGGGT
This sequence comes from uncultured bacterium, assembly GCA_965365235.1. Classification (GTDB taxonomy): domain Bacteria; phylum Gemmatimonadota; class Gemmatimonadetes; order Longimicrobiales; family Gaopeijiaceae; genus CBDUAX01. The sequence continues at coordinate 741 of CBDUAX010000861.1, read as the reverse complement.
TCCGTCGGAAACCGCCGGTGAGGACATGGCCCACGACCCGTCGTGGCTCACCCGCCATATCCACTCTCCGGTCTCCCGGTCCAGGGCATACATATATCCGTCTCGGGACCCCATGAACACCATCCCACCGTCGACGGCCGGCGAGGCGATGACAGACTTCCGGTCCACACCCATCTCCGCCGACACCATCCCGGCCCCCTCTGTGGGCTGGCGCCACCTCTCCTCTCCGTCGTCCAGATCCAGGGCGTACACGGACCCATCGGTGCTCCCGAAAAACACCACCCCGTCGGCAACGGCTGGCGTGGCCCGAATTCGTCCACCGGTCTGAAAGCGCCAAACCTCTTCCCCTGTGAACGGATTCACGGCGTACACTCCCCCGTCTCCACTCCCGAAAAGGACCAGGTCACCTGCCACCACCGGGGAGGAAGTGTAGATATCCCACCCTTCGAAACCCCATTCCCAGGGAAGGATATCTCCGGTTTCAAAACGCCAAACCAGTTCTCCTGAGCGGATGTCCGCCGCATGGAAAACCCCGTCTCGGGATCCGAAGAAAACCCTTCCGTGAGCCACGGCGGGGGAAGAGCTGACACCGCTGCCGACATCGACGCTCCAGTGCTCAATTCCGGTGAATCGATCCAGACAATAGAGCTTGCCGTCGGCGCTCCCTACGTAGACGCGGTCTCCAGTCACGGCCGGGCTCGACCGGACGGGCCCCCGGGTAGAGAATCTCCAGAGGACCCC
>CBDUAX010000860.1:0-1753 GCA_965365235.1 uncultured bacterium | reverse complement strand
CCAGGAGCGCCACCCGCTGACGGGTCGAGAGCCTGTGGCGGTCGCAGTAGGTCGTGATGGGCTCGCCGTCCAGGTACTCCATGACGAAGTAGGGGTGGCCGGCCTCTGTGGCCCCGGCATCGAAGACCTTGGCCACGTTCGGATGGTCCATGAGTGCGAGAGCCTGGCGTTCGGACTCGAAACGTGCCACCACCTCCCGACTGTCCATCCCACCGTGGATGACTTTGAGGGCCACGCGCCGCCTGACCGGCTCCTCCTGTTCGGCCTCCCAGACCACACCCATGCCACCTTCGCCGATACGTCTGACGAGGCGGTAGGATCCGACACGGCGGGGCGGTTCAGGAGCGTGGTAGGACAGAAGTTCCTCCACCTCTTTCCGAAGCGCATCGTCGGAGCCGCAGGCGGAATCGAGAAAGGCACTTCTCTCGGCCTCGGGCAACCCGCTGGACGCTACGAAGAGTTCCTTGATTCGACGGTGGCCGGCAGCGGTCATTTCAAAACCCCCACCCCCGGATCCCTCGCCGTCCGGTTGTCCGACCTCCATTCAACCACCTCCCCTCCGACTCAGGGCGATCTCGATGAACCAGAACATGGTCCGTAACCCCAGGCTGGACCAGAGAATTCGCCGGTCAGCCATCATTCGGATCGAAAGCCGCCCGGTACAACCGGTCCAGCGTGTCCAGGTTCCCGGTCTCCCTCGTCCCGTCGACGGAAAAGAAGACAGTGACGGTGGTCTGCCGGTCCGGGCAGTACCGGGAGTGGGCCCGAGCCCCGAAGGCGTACCCGGAGTGGCCGTAACACTGACCTGCCAGCGTGCCAGGTTCATCTACCATTATCCCCATCCCGTACCACTCGTTTTGGCCGGGAGTGGTCATGGCCTCGAGGGAGGCTGGATCGTCGAGCAACTCTCCCGCGAAGAGAGCGTTCTGGAACCAGCCAAGCTCGGTGACAGTGCTGTAGATCCCTCCTGCGGCCCACGCCCAACCCGAGCCACTGAACTCCAGGTTGTCGTAGAGCCGGGTGCCGAAGGTGACGTAGGCGTGTGCCACCCCGTCCAGGTTTCCCGGAAAGATCTCCTCGGAAAGGACGGTAACGGGCATCCCCACTACCGAGAGGATGCGCTCATGAAGGACCTCCCCGTAAGGCTTGCCCGTGAGGTTCTCCACCAGGTTCCCCAGAAGGTGGAAGTTGGTGTTGGAATAACTGAAGGCCTCCCCCGGAAGGAAGTTGGCCGAACCGTCGAGGATCAGCCGGAAGATATCCAGGGGCGGATAGATCGCCCCTGGATCGGCCAACATGTTGGCCTGGAGTTGAGGGGAAGAGGTGTAATCCATGATGCCGCTACGATGGCTGAGGGCTTGGCCCACTGTGATCTCGGTGCCGAATTCGACCTGCTTCAGGGTCGCGGCCCACTCGGGGGCGAGATAGTCGATGATGGGATGGTCCAACTCCACCCTGCCCTCTTCCACCAACTGGAAGACCATGGTGGCGGTGAACATCTTGGTGGTGCTCCCGATCTTGAACCGATCACCAACCCCGATTTCGATGGTCCTGGAGAGGTCCTGGTACCCACTGGCGCCCACCCATGGTTCGTGTCCCTCTTGATCCACGTAGGCGATGATGCCCAAGACGTAAGGGTGGTCGTTTCGGAAAGAGGTGAGAACAGCGTCGAGTCGTTCTTGCCGGGGGGGTGGCTCGGTGGTTTGCGGTCCCGGCCCCGTGCCTGAGTCCGAACAGCCAGTGAGGAGTCCCG
>CBDUAX010000859.1:0-1759 GCA_965365235.1 uncultured bacterium | reverse complement strand
GCCGCGACTGAGACCATGTGGGAAACGAGGGCCGGCGGCGTCTCCGGCGTGCGCCCGTCCAACCACCTTCTAAGGGAATCTTCGGCCATCTCCTCCAACCCTCCTCAAGACTCCGCCTCGAGCAGGCGGCTGAGGATCTCCGGGCTCGCACGCAGGGCTTCCGCCACTGCTTCGGGGTCCCCAACGCCGGCCTGAGCCATGTGCGGCCTACCACCTCCTCGGCCGCCGGCCAGGGCTGCCACTTCACGAACCAGGGCATCGGCCCGAATGCCTCTGGAGATCAAGTCGTCCGAGACAAAGGTGAAAAGGGACTGCTTGTCCTCCGGGAGCTCGGCCGCAACCAGAGCAACCCGTCGGGCACCCCCTTCGCGGTATCCGTCCCCCCAAGCCCTGACGTCGTCGGGGTTCCTTGCCCTCAAGCGGATGACCTTGAAGGTCACCGTGTTCTCTCCCACTCCAAGCCGTTCCTCCAGGACCACGTCCTCCCCGGCGCCGCCCCCTTTCCGGAGCTCCTCCAGGAGCCCTTCCAGAGTCTTCTTCTCCTCCAGGATCTGAGCAACCCGTCCCGGCACGTTCTCCGGTTTCGACCTCAAGAGATGAGCGGTTTCCTCCAGGCGTTCCTCGACTTCTCGGTAGGAGCTCAACGCCCCGGGACCCGTGACGGCCTCGATCCTTCTGACGCCCGCCGCAACACCGATCTCGGCGGTAATCCTGAACAGCCCTATCTCACCGGTATGTCGACAGTGGGTCCCTCCGCAGAGCTCCAGGCTTACGCCAGGGACCTCCACAACTCTCACTTCATCTCCGTACTTCTCTCCGAACAGAGCCATGGCGCCCAGTTTGGTCGCTTCGGCATAGGGCATCGTCCGGATATTCAACGGATGGTCAGCCCAGATGCCTTCGTTCACGATGCCCTCGACCTCCTTCCGTTCTTCCGCGGTCATCGGCGCGGTATGCGCAAAATCGAAGCGGAGCCGATCCGGAGCCACGAGGGAGCCACGCTGGACGACATGGGGCCCGAGGACCCTCCGGAGGGCAGCGTGGAGAAGATGTGTGGCAGTGTGGTTCCGTTCCGTGTCGTGCCTTGGCCCCTCGGGGACCTGGGCGCGTGCGCTCAGCGGTGAAGAGCCTTGGGTGGGGATCTCGCCTCGGACCAGAGGCCCTTGGACGACGGTCTTCCCTTTCACCTGCCGTACGCCTTCCACCTCCAGCGCCCACCCCTCCCCTTCCACGGTCCCACCATCGGAGATCTGGCCACCGGACTCGAGGTAAAAAGGGTTTTCCCGAAGAAGAAGAGACGTGCCTGGACCCTCCGGCTTCAGGGCAAGAACCACCGTGTCCACAGCCCTGGTACCGTACCCAACGAATTCCTGGTCCAACTCCCCGAGAAGGGTCCAATCCTCAAAGTCCTCGTCTTCCTCCAGACCAAAATCCGACGGGTCCCGATCCTTGCGGCTCCGGGTCCTTTGAGCCTCCAAAGCCTCCTGGAAGCCCACGACATCCACCTCGTATCCTCGTTCCTCGGCCATGAGCTGCGTCAGGTCGAGTGGGAACCCAAATGTGTCGTAGAGGCGGAAGACCTCCTCCCCCGGGATGATGGACTCCGATTGATCGGAGGGAGACGGTGGGCTGGAACCTATCCGGCCACCCCTCGGGGCCAATTCCTCGAACCGGGACATCCCCCCTTCGATCGTGCCCAAGAACCGCTCCTCCTCCGCCCGGGTGGTCTCGAGAAGATGGTCCTTTCGTAGGAGCAGAT
>CBDUAX010000858.1:0-1759 GCA_965365235.1 uncultured bacterium | reverse complement strand
AGCCCCGAGCAGATCGCCGGAGAAAGGGCCCAGGACGCCCGGAGCGACCAGTATGCCCTGGGGTGTATCCTCTATGAGATGCTCTCCGGGCACCCGCCGTACTCGGGGGCCACCCTTTCCCAGCTTCTGGCTCGCCAGACGTCGGGCCCGCCACCCGACATCTCACCGGTGCGATCCTCGGTCCAGGCATGGATGGACCCTGTCCTTGCCAAAGCCCTGGATCCAATCCCTGCCGACCGTTTTGCCTCCGTCCGGGAGTTCAGTGAGGCCCTCTCGGCAGGGTCTGTGGCCACTCCCTCGTCAGCAGCCGGGCCGGTGCCACCATCTCCGAAACCCGGGGCAAGGCGAACCAGGACGTTGAAGTGGCTGGCCTCCACGGGCTCGCTTGCGATCCTCGTGCTGGTCGGAGGGCTCCTCTTCCTGGGGTCCACAAACGACTTCGGCTTCCAGAGACGAGATTGGATTCTCCTTACCGATTTTCAAAACACGACGGGGGAAACCGTCTTCGACCGCTCCCTGGACAACGCTCTGGCCGTGGGCCTTCAGCAGTCGAACCATCTCAACGTCTTCCCGAAGACCCGGATTTCCCAAACCCTCCAGAGGATGCTCCGGGAGGACACGGGCGAGTTGGGAGAAGAGCTCGGGAGGGAGATCGCCATCCGGGAGAATATCCCACTCCTTGTGGTCCCAAGCATCGATCGGATCGATCAGACCTATCTTGTCGCTATCCGGATCGTTGACCCCAACTCCGGAGATGACCTCTTATCCCGATCGGAGCGGGCCGAGGGTCCGAACGATGTGCTCACTGCCTTGGACGATCTCGCCCGTCAACTCCGGCGGGACCTGGGCGAGTCCAGGTTCTCCATCACGAGGCAGGGCGTGCCCCTGGGTGCCGCCACCACACCCTCCCTGGAAGCGTTGCAGGCCTGGAGTGAGGGGGAGTTCCACTGGGGCCAGCGAGACTACGACGAAGGACTCATCCTGATGCAGCGGGCCATCGAGTTGGATTCGGCCTTCGCGATGGCCCACGCCGCCCTGGGAGGAGCCTTCTACTACCGAGGCGAACGGGAAAAGGGCGAGCTCCACATCCAGAAAGCCCTCACCCTCCGAGAACGTGTCACCGAACGGGAGAGGCTTTGGATCCGGGCGGAGACTGAAAATTACAGAGAGAATTGGGAGGTGGCCATCGAGGCGTACAACATCTACCTGACGCGATACCCTGACGACCTGGATGGTTGGTTTCGGCTGGGTTATGCACAGATGCGGGAGGGAAGAAGCGCGGAGGCCATTGCCGCATTCGACACTGTGGTATCGATCGATCCGGAAAACGCAGCCGGATTTATCAATCTGGCCACTTCTCATAGTGCGTTGAACCAATATGAGGCGGCGATAGAGCACTATCAGCGAGCCTTCGAGCTGGCGCCGGATTGGCTCACCAGCGGGAACCTGAATCATGAGTTCGGCCTCAATTATGTGGAGTTTGGGGACCTGGAAGCGGCTGAGGCCGTTTACCTGAAGATGCTCTCCGAGAGCGACGGCCAGAAAGCCCTCGGTCACCGGTCCCTGGGGTTGTTGAGGATGTATGAAGGGAAGTACGCCGAGGCCCGGGACCACCTCCGGGAGGCCTCCTTCCTGCATCAGACCACAGGAGCAGGGCTCAGTGAGATGAGGAATCGCCTCTATTTGGTGGCGGCTCTCGTCGCCACCGATTCGATGGACACCGCACTGGAGGAATTGAGGACCGTAACGGAGCTGGCCA
>CBDUAX010000857.1:0-1769 GCA_965365235.1 uncultured bacterium | reverse complement strand
GCCCAGGGCCGGCATGAGGGGATTCACCTGCCCGTCGGTCTCCTGGGCGATGACCATCTGTACCACCCGGGCCGACATGGGCACTGCCGAGACGCCGGCGGCCCCGATGCACGGGTTCATCTTCTTGTCCTTGGCCAGGAAGAGGTTGAGGACCTTGGCGAAGATGACTCCGCCGGCGGTGGAGAATGCGAATGCCACGGCACCCAGAACCAGAATCATGATGGTCTGGGGGGTGAGGAAGTTCTGGGCACCCATGGTTGCCCCCACCACCAGCCCCAGCAGAAGGGGGACGATGTCGATCAACGCGCCGCCCGCCGTCTTCTTCAGGCGCTCGGTGACGCCACATTCACGGAGGAGGTTACCGAACATGAGCATCCCGATGAGGGGAGCGCTGGAGGGAACCGCCAATGACGCAATGATCCCGGTGACAAGGGGAAAGAGAATCGCCGTTGTCTGAGACACCGGCATCGCCTGGGGCATGTCGATGGACCGTTCCGCCTTCGTGGTCAACATCCGCATGATGGGAGGCTGAATCATGGGCACCAGCGACATGTAGCTGTAGGCCGCCACCGCCACCGGACCCAAGAGGTGCGGGGCCAACTGAACGGTGAGAAAGATGGACGTAGGTCCGTCGGCACCGCCGATGATTCCGATGGCTCCGGCTTCCTGTGGGGTGAAACCCAGGAGGTAATATGCGCCCAGAGCAGCCACGAAGATCCCGACCTGGGCCGCTGCCCCCAGCAGGAATGTCAGGGGCCTACCCAGGAGAGGCCGGAAATCCGTGAGGGCACCAACCCCCAGGAAGACCAGGGGTGGAAGGAGCTCGGTCCGAATCCCAGCATCGTAGATGACCGCGATCAGGCCTTCTCCCTCCGCCGCCATGTGGGCAAGAGGGAGGTTGGCCAGGATGGCGCCGAATCCGATGGGGATCAGGAGTAGGGGTTCGTATTTTTTCGTGATAGCCAGGTATATGAGGATCCCGGCTATCACAAACATGACAAGGTTGCCAATGCTCAGGTTGGCTACCCCTGACTGCTCGAATAGCTGGATTACAATATCCATTTAGCGGGCGCCTCAGGCGATGGTCATGATGGGCTGGGAGCTGTCGATTTCGTCTCCGATCTGAACGTGCACTTGCCCCACCGTGCCGTCGAACTTGGACTTGATATCGTGCTTGGCTTTCATGGCCTCGATGGCCGCCACCGTCTCCCCGGCCACCACCCCGTCGCCCACCTTCTTCATGATGTCCACTACCTCCACCTGTCCGGCGAAGGTTGAGAAGATCTGGTTTCCACCGACGGCCGCAGCCGGTTGGGCCTCTTCCGCTGCCGGGGCTTCCCCACCGCCCACGGGTTCGACGGTGACGGAGAAGGTCCGAATGGCTGCGCCCTCCTGAACCTTGATCTCAGTGGTCACGGGACCCGTGATGGCTGGGGCCATTCCTGCGGCTGGAGCCGCAACGGGGGCGGCCGCTGCCTTCGGCTCTTCCTTCTTCTTCAGCGGGATGTCGATCTTGGGTTTCCCCAGAAGGAAGTTGAGGCCCTGGTTGGTCTCGATCTTCCCACCTGGAACGATGCAGGCAAGGACCAGGAAGGTGTTCTCGTCGGTGACCTCGAGGTTGTGGTCCCTGAGGATCTGCTGAGCCGCTTCGATGTTGTTCGGGGCGGCCTCGAGAGGATCACCCTCGAAAGGCTCGAGTTCCAGCTGTTCCGACGCCTTCTTCACGACCGCTGGATCCGGTGGGAGCGGGGTTTTCCCGAAGTACCCCA
>CBDUAX010000856.1:0-1774 GCA_965365235.1 uncultured bacterium | reverse complement strand
ATGTGGCCCCGCCATTGTTGCTTCGGTATACGCCGCGTTCCTCGCTGGGCCCCCAGATCTGCCCCTGCACGGCAACATAGACGAGATCCGGATCCCGGGGATGGACGATCACCCGGCTGATTTGTCCGGCGTTGGGGAGTCCGATATGGGTCCAGGTGGCGCCTGCATCGGTGGACTTGTACATGCCGTCGCCATGGCTGGTCGTGACCCCACGTATGGGTGCCTCTCCCGTGCCGACGTAGATCACATTGGCATCCGACTCAGCCACTCCAATGGCCCCGATGGTGCCGACATTGAAGTACTCGTCTGAGATGTTCTCCCAAGAGATCCCAGCGTTCCTCGTCTTCCAGACCCCCCCGCCGGTGGCGCCCATGTAATAGAGCCGGTCGTTACCGCGCACACCGGTGACAGCAGTTACCCGGCCCCCTCGCCAAGGCCCGATCTCTCGCCACTTCAGGCCCCCGAAAAGCGCCGGATCAACGGTATCCGCCGCCAGAACCGGAGTGAGAACCGCTCCGGGGAGGTCTTCGGCCAGGGCGGTCGATGAGGGGCCGAGCAAGAGGGAGGTTGCCAGAAGAGAGGCAATCACACAGGCGATCTTCTTCATCTTGATTTCCCCGGAGAAGGGTCCGGAACATTGGACAGGAACAACCGAAGAGAGCCTTCTTTAGGTGGGTTAAGGTACTCAACCGAAATGGATCGGCAATCCGGGCTCCACCCGGGCGTCCGACGGCTCCCTGGACCCCCTATCGCCCACCTTCCGAAGCGGCGGCCTTGGTTCTCTTCTGTACCTGGAACCAGTAGAAGGGGACCCCTGCCAGAAGCAAGAGGAGGCCCCAGAAGACCGTGTCCCGGCCGGCTCCGACGATAGCCCAAAGGGAATAGGCAAGGGCCAGGACGGCGATTACTGAGGCCCCGGCCAGGCGTTCGCCGGAGAATTTCTCCCGGTCCCGGGCGAAGATCACCAACTCAGAGACGGCCGAGAAGACGTATGGGATCAGTGTACAAATCGTGGCAAGAAGGATGAGGAAGGTGAACTGCTCCACCAAAGAGGCGGTGAAGTTGAGGGCCATCAGGCCCGTGATGAGGAAACTGGAGATAACCAGTCCGGGAACCGGAGTGCCCCGGGAGGAGAGCCTGCTGAAGATCGCCGGGAAGAGCCCGTCCCTGGCCACAGCAAGCGGCATCTGGCCCTGAAGAAGGATCCAACCGTTCAAAGCGCCAAATGCGGAGATGGCGGCCCCGGCGGCGATGAGAGAGCCGGCCCACCCGCCCCAGATCCGCGTTGCGGCATCTGCGAACGGAGCCGAGGGTTGGCCGAGCGACTCTGCCGGGAGAATCCCCATGACACCCACTGTGGCCAGGATGTAGACCCCGGCTGTCACCAGGGTCCCAATGATGGTCGCTCGGGGAATCGTGCGACGGGGGTCTTTGACCGAGTCTGCCGGGATTGTGGCCGACTCCAAACCCAGGAGGGCCCAGAGGGAGAGGGCTGCGGTGGCGGTGATGGCGTGAAAGTTCGATTCCCCACTGGCGTTGAAGGGCCGGAAATGGCCGGGTTCCAGGTAGAGGAGCCCTAGCGTTCCGATGGCCAGAAGGGGGAGGAGCTTCAGAACCGTGGTGACCACCTGTACCACGCCGGCCTCTTTGACCCCCCTGGCGCTGATGGCGGTGAGAAACCAGATGGCAACCAGCGCCGATCCGGCCCCCAAAGCCGGGACCTGAGCCAACGATGGAAAAAAGACCGCCATGTACCCGACGAATGCTACGGATA
>CBDUAX010000855.1:0-1778 GCA_965365235.1 uncultured bacterium | reverse complement strand
CCCTCCTCCCGCGAGAGCCTCATGGCCTCCGCCAACGCTTCTGTATACCCAGTATCGGTCAGTGGTCCCCTCTCCTGACACTGGATCAGGATCTCCTGCTGGAACCAGGGCATCTCCCGGTCGGCGTTCGCCTCGTTGAAGGCAATGATCTCCTCGAGCGTCTTCACGGGCGCATCAGGGCCGAGCCCTGCCAGGTAGGCATTCAGGTCGGCTTTGAATTCGTAGCGCATGAGCTCTCCCGAGGGCCGGCCCATCTGTCGCCACGCCTGGACCTCGGGTACCTCGATGATGGTGGCGCCGGCGCTCCGCATCACCTCCAGCGCCTCCGCAAAGAGCCCTTCCACCACCTCATGCCCCTCGGCGTACTGGGTGGCCAGTCCAATGCGGACCCCGTCCAGGCCGTCGGAGTCCAGAAAGGTGGTGTAGTCAGGATGGGTGTTTCCGGTCGCTGCTGCCGTGGCGGGATCTGCCGAATCCTCCCCCACCAGAGCCCCCAAGACCAGTGCTGCGTCCCGGACGGTTCGGGCCATGGGCCCGGCGGTGTCCTGGGTGTGAGAGATGGGGATGATCCGGCTACGGCTCACCAGCCCGACAGTGGGTTTGATGCCCACCACACCGTTTGCGTTGGACGGACAGACGATGGAGCCGTTTGTCTCGGTGCCGATGGCCGCAGCACAGAGGCTGGCGCTGGCGGCCGCCCCTGAGCCGGAGGAGGACCCACAGGGATTTCGGTCCAGGACATAGGGGTTTCCGCACTGTCCGCCCCGCCCGCTCCAGCCGGAGGAAGACCGGGTGGAGCGGAAGTTGGCCCACTCGCTCAGGTTCGCCTTCGCCAGGAGGATGGCACCGGCCTCCCTCAGCTTCCTGGCCACCCCGGAATCTTCGGGAGGGATCGATCCTTCCAGTGCATAGGAGCCTGCCGTGGTGGTCATGCCGTCATGGGTAGCGATATTGTCTTTAAGGATGATGGGAATCCCGTGCAGAGGACCCCTCACCTGACCGGCCTCCCGCTCCCGGTCTCGTTCCGCCGCCAGTTCCATGGCATCCGGGTTGGTCTCGATGATGCTTCTGAGCGTCGGTCCCTGTCGGTCGATCTCTTCGATACGCTGGAGGTAGAGCGCCGTAATCTCCTCCGAGCTCCAGCGACCGCTCACCATTCCGGCGTGGAGATCCGTGATGGAGACCTCCTCCAACTCAAACTGGGAGACGGGATAGGGTTGGTTGCCTGCAGGGATTCCGCTGCCCGTCCCTTGGGTGTCATCACCCGGTGCACACGCCTCAGTCCCCGTGAGGATCAGGGCACCGCTGGCGGCGGCTCCGGCACCAATAAACTGTCGACGGTTCATCTCCTTGGGGCTCGGGGGCTTCATGGCAAAACTCCTGACCAGGGTTTTCTCAAACGGGGTTCCGGGGTTCAAGCTAGGAGTCATCCAGGGCTCGCGCAGCACCGACCCCCCTCCACCGAACCAAATCCCCAAAAAGCGTGTGCATTTGAGACCCCCAAAAAGGACTATGGACATGGGGGATACCCAGCGTCTAGTATCTCCCGGTCCCCGAACTGGATGCCGAAAGATCAATGGATACGCAAGAAATCATCACCAACCTCACGAACCTCGAGGGGAAGGTTGCGGTTCTCACAGGCGCCGCCTCAGGAATAGGCCTCGGCGTTGCCACCAGGCTGGCGGAAGCAGGCGCGGCGGTAGCCCTTCTGGATATCGATGACGAGCGTGGCCGGGAAGCGGTCCGGTTGCTGGAGGGGCGCAGTTTCCGGGCCTCGT
>CBDUAX010000854.1:0-1789 GCA_965365235.1 uncultured bacterium | reverse complement strand
CTTTCGGGGGGCGGGGCGGGTTTTTCGATGTTTCTTGTGGCCATCGAGAATAGGAGTCCACCGTGTTGATTCGCCTCACCCTTCTTCTCTGCGGATGGTTGGTCGCCCTCCCTCTCTCTGGCCAGGAGGAGGAGTATGAGTTCCGATACCACACCTACGCCGAGTCCACCGAAATTCTCAAGGACCTTGCCGCGACGTATCCGCGGATGGCCAAGCTCTACTCAATCGGCAAGAGCGCCACGGGGACAAAAGAGATCTGGTGCATTGAGATCGGGAATCTGGACACGGGCGACCCAGAGACGAAGCCGGCGGTTTACTTCGACGGAAACCAGCACGCCTCGGAGGTCACCGGGGGGGAGGTGACCCTCTTCCTGGCCCACTACCTCCTGACCCGGTATGGGACCGATCCTGATGTGACCCACCTTCTGGATAGTCGGGTCACCTACATCGTCCAGCGAGGTGATCCCGATGGTGCGGAGGCCACCATGACCGGGACCGTGGATTGGGATCCGGAGAAGGCTCCCGGGGCGAGGGACGCGGATGGGGACGGTCGAATGGGGGAGGATGGCCCCGAGGACGTAAACGGAGACGGACAGATCCTGGAGATGCGCATCCGGGACCCGGAAGGTGGATGGAAGACCTATGACTCCGATCCACGCATTCTGGTTCGGCGGGAAGAGTCGGACACCGATGGCCCCTTCTTCCGGGTGCTGTCAGAAGGATTGGACAACGACGGGGACGGCCGGATAAACGAGGATACCCCGAACACCGGATTCATCTCGAATCGGAATTACCCAGCCTACTGGGCCTCCACCGATGCGCAGTTCCGGGGCCAGGGAGACTACCCTCTCCAGGAGCACAACGCCCGAGTGCTGGTGGACTTCATTCTGTCCAAACCCCATATCTCTCAGGTAGAGTCGTTCCATACGACCTCCGGCATCCACCTCCGCCCCTACGCCGCCCGACCAGACACCGACTTTCCGCCCCAGGACCTCCAGGACTACAGCGCCATCCTGGCCAAAGGGACGGCCATCACCACCTATCCGGTGGCGTCGGTCTACAACGACTTCACCACGATCCTTCCCGGTGTGCCCTTCGACCAGCAACCCGGGGTCCGCCACGGCGTCTTCATCGACTGGTCCTACGTTCATCAGGGGCTCTTTTCCGTCACCACCGAGCTGTGGACCATGGAGCCATTCGTAAACGAGATGGGGTGGGGCGAGATCCCCAGAGACAAACCCCTTTTCGCCATTCCCGGCCGCTACAACCGGCCCGATGTCAAGGCGTCGGTGCTGAAGTGGCTGGACTTGCACCGAGGTTCGCCCGAACTCTCTGGAGAGGGGTTCTTCGAGTGGACCCCGTTCCAGCATCCCACCCTGGGTCGGGTGGAGTTGGGTGGGTTCTCCCGATACTGGCTTCGCAACCCGCCCCCGGGCCCTTTCCTCCAGAAGATCGCGGAAGATCAGGCCCGATTTGCCGTGGTCCGGGCTCTCCTCACGCCGCTGGTGAGAATCCAGGACGTCGAGGTGGAACCGACCGGCACCTCCAAGGAGTGGACGGTGACGGCTACGGTGGCCAACGAAGGGTATCTGGACACCTCGATGGAACAGGCCCGCAGGACAAACATCGCCCGGCCAGACCAGATCACCCTCACCCTGGCTCCAGGGACGGAGACGGGGGACCCACCCACCGTGGAGTTTCCCTTTTTGCGAGGGACGAGGGAGTCGGCCTTCGTGAGCCTGTATCGGGCTTCGTGGACGGTTCGGGGAGATGAGGGGACTCGCCTCCT
>CBDUAX010000853.1:0-1791 GCA_965365235.1 uncultured bacterium | reverse complement strand
CCGGTCAGGCGGTTCCTGGCCTCCCTGGAAAAATCACTATCGGCCCGATAGAGAATCCTGATTGCCGGGACAACGACCTGGACGGAGTCGGGGCCACCGGTAGAGTAGGCCTCCCCACCGGCGTTTCCGGGGGTTTCCCTCTCCTCCTCCGAACCGACGATAGAGTCCCCCGGCCGTCCGGCCTCCTCCACCGCCCCCCTTTCGTCTTCCTCATCCAAGGCCCGGACCGAGTCCCACTCGGCGGCGGACAGGCCTTGGACCACCATGTGAAGATCACCCTCCTCCAACACCGACTCCGGATCCTCCCAGGATCCGCGAAGGAATCGGACGGTAGATCGGGTCGTGTCAGGATCTGAGGCTTCGAGGGCGATGGCGGCATCCACGACACCCTGAGCCCAGGCCGCCTCGGACCCGACCACCGTGTAGTTGTAGACCTCCTCATCCAGCGCCCGCTGCTCCCGGGACTCCACATAGTCCATCAGGAGGATGTATGCGGGGAAGATGACGAGGGGTGCCACCACTGCGATGAGGATGGTCCGCCGGTCACGGAGAAGCATCTTCATCTCGTACCGGAAGAGCGTCCAGAGGACCCCCAGCGTCCGGGGAGCGGTCACTGCTGCTCCTCCAGCTCACCGGCAATCCCGATTCCCGCACCCTCCAACCCTTCGGCCTCCTTCACATAGTGGACGAAGATATCCTCCAGGTAGTGGTGCCCCGTGGTCTCCTGGAGGGCCCCCAGAGTCCCCAGGGCCAGGAGGCTTCCCCGATGTACGATGGCGATACGATCGCACAGCTTCTCCACCTCACTCATGATGTGGCTGGAGAAGATGATGGTCTTCCCTTCGCCTCTCAGCTCCCGGATCACCTTGACCATCTCCAGGGCGTTGAGGACGTCCAACCCCACGGTGGGCTCGTCGAAAATGAGGACCGGCGGATTGTGTGCGATGGTCCGGGCGATGGAGATCTTCTGCTTCATCCCGCTGGAGAGCTTCTCTACCCGGGCTTTGGCGTACTCTTCAATGCCGAAGCGGGCGGTGAGCTCCTCCACCCGGGCATCCACCAGATCCGGTGGGTAGTGGTTGATTCGGGCAAAGAACTCCAGTGTCTCCTTCCCTGTCAGACGGGGGTAGAGGGCCGTGGATGCGGAATAGAATCCCAAACTCTGCCGAACCGCTTCGGGTTGCCGGAGAACGTCGTACCCCATGACCGAAGCTGAGCCTCCGGTGGGCTTTAGCACCGTCGAGAGCATCCGGAGCGTCGTGGTCTTCCCCGCCCCGTTCGCACCCAGCAAACCAAACACTTCCCCGGGCTCGCAGGAGAAGGTGACGCCGTCCACGGCCTTCACCTCACCCCTGGACTCATCGTAGAACGTCTTCCGGAGGTCCTGGACCGAGACGGTAGTTTGAGTGCTGGTCATGCAACTTCCTTTTCTATCCGGCCGGGGCGCATCCGGTCTTTGGCGAAGCGCCAGAAGCTTCCATCGAAGCTCCCCATGAGAAAGTCCTCGAATCGAAGAATGAAGCGGGCGACCCAAAGGGCACAGAACACCACGATCAGGTTCACAACGACCCCCTCCAGGATGAGGGGCCAATGGAAGATCCCGTTGATGGCGTCCCGGATGGTCATGGCCACGTTGATCACAGGGATGGCGGCGATACCGGCGGTGAGGGTCTGACCGGTCTGTTGACCCAGGATCAGGGGCGGGATTATGGCAGCGAAATAGACGGGCTGAATCATGGCCTGCCCGTCTTTGAAAGTCCGGGCAAACGACGCCAGGATCATCATTCCGGC
>CBDUAX010000852.1:0-1797 GCA_965365235.1 uncultured bacterium | reverse complement strand
TGCGGATTCCAGGCGAGGAATCAACAGGGGTTCGGTCCCAGGGGATTGGAAATGCCGGGGCCTCGGGGCCCTACCGAACTCCCACAGTGCCTTTCACCGCCTGGAATAGCTTGGCGGAGTCATAGCCCACCCCCGCCTTGAAAACGACCTCTACGCGGCGGATAGCGGAGATGTCTTTCGAGGGGTCGCCGTCGACCAGGACCAGGTCCGCCTGTTTTCCGGGCTCCACGCTCCCGATCCGGTGTTCCCGGCCAAGATAGACTGCCCCGTTATGGGTTGCGATGGAGATGGCTTCGGTCGGGGAGAACCCAGCTTCCACCAGCAGCTCCAACTCTCTGAAGTTTCCGAACCCGGGCAGAACCCCCCCGTACCCTGTGGGGTCGGGGCCGGCCAGAAGCAGACCCCCTGCCCGCACAAAGGCCAACTCGAAGGCCATCTCCAACTTCAACAGAGCTTCGGCTTGAGACCCGTCGCCGCTCCCCACCCGGGCGCGTCGAGTGAGGTAGGTTTCCCGGGCGTCTGGCGCCATGGCCTCCAAGACCAGGGGGTTCACAGGGGGGCGTCCGGGCACGGAAATCTCGAAGACCGGAAGCGTTGAGGTGATGGCCACCTCGTTGGCCACAAGCTGTCGGATGGTCTCCTGGATCTCCTCCCCGGTGACCTCCAGGGAGAGGAGGGCTCTCCTGTTTACGCTGGATGGAGGGCAGACGTCCGGCTCCTTTCCCGGGGCGAACTCCGTATTCACCACCAACCCGTGTTCCAGGTTGTCGATGCCAAGGGCAGCCGCTTCCCGGAATCCGATGGAACACAGGTGGCCTGTGATCTTTTTCCCCCGGCTGTGGACCTCGTCAATTGCGGCCGAGAGCTGGGCCCGGGTGATGTTCGTATAGGCCTTGAAATCGTCGATCCCCACATCAGCCCAGTACGCAACCATCTGTCTGGCCTCTTCCGGGCTTTCCAGTTCATGCATCTGGAGGGTAAAGGCCCCTGGCCCTTCCAGGTACGGGCTGGTGACATGCATGGCCGGCCCCGGGATCCGCCCCTGATCTATGGCTCGCTTGAGATTGAGCTCCGCATAGGGCTCCATTCCACCGGTGGTGCGGATGGTGGTGACTCCGGCAGCCAGATAGAGCCTGGGGGCACTGAATTCCAGCGTGTTGTAGTGCCCAGGCCCCGCCGGGTAGAAGATGTGGTCGTGCATCCCCACCATTCCCGGAAGCACGGTATACCCCTGCCGGTTGAAGATCTCGGCCTCGTGAGGAACCGGTGTGGTCAGCGCATCTCCCACTGCGTGGATCATGCCGGCCACCACGACCACAGTTTGGTCCTCCTTCGGGGGGCCACCCAGACCATCGATCACCCGAACATGGGTGAGCGCGAAGGTTGGAGCCTCGACAGCCACGAAGGGAGCGACGGCCGGAGAGGGGGTCCCCTGAGGATGAAGGGGGGAGTGGACAGAAAGGAAGAAGACGGTGAGGAAGAGGGCCTTGATCCGCATGGTGCACCTCGGGAAGAAGTCGCGCCAGACTCGATCCAATCCTGCTGTCCGGGGACTCCGAGGGCAAGATGCTGGAGGGGGCCCCCTTTTTTCCCCGGGCCGATAGGAGGCCCCTGGAGTTCAGGGAGACCAGGACCCAGGGGTCAAGGGGCCTCTTTGGGAGGGTCGCCAGGGGTGTCGACATGGGATTCCCGCCAGTACCACCAGGCCAGGAGGACGGCGCCCAGGAAGATGGCGGAGTCGGCCATGTTGAAGGTCCAGAACCTCACCTCCCCCAGGCCGACATCGATGAAATCTAC
>CBDUAX010000851.1:0-1805 GCA_965365235.1 uncultured bacterium | reverse complement strand
CTCGCCCTCATAGACCAACCAGCGAAAGGGTCCCGACCCCAGGTCATCGGGGCCAACCCACCAGACCACGCGGCCGTCATGGTCGAGATGACCGCGCCAACCGTCGACGTCGTGCCAGGCACCCAGACCGTCCTCCCACTGCACCTCGGCCCAGGGAAAGTCCCCTCTCACGGTGATCTCCAGGCGTCGGGTCTGGCCTGAGTTGGGATCGAGGGTATGGATGAATCCGTCCTGTTCGAAAACCAGCCCTACCGGCCCCCCGGAAAGCGTCTTCACATCCACATCCGAAAACTGTGTGATCTGAGCAAGCTCTCCGGAGTCTACCTCATAGGACCAGACATTCATGGCCCAGTCCCGATCGGAGAGGAAGAAGATTCGGTCCCCTATCCACACCGGGTACCGGTCCGTTGACCGGTCCGGGTTGGGGAGCCAAGTCTCTTCGAGGGAGGCCAGGTCCAGGATGACGAGAGGTGTGTTCTGACCTCCGCGGTAGCTCCGCCACTCCCAGTCCCAACGACTCACCCGATCGATGACCAGGCGACCACCGTCGGAGGAGTAGGACCCGTCATGGGCCCACGGGGCGGGGAGAAGGGTGGAGGGCCCTCCTTCCCGGGGAACGGTCCACAGACGGTCGTAACCGCTGGGGGCTGTTTCCCTTGTGGAAGCGTACAGGACGGAACCCCCGTCTCTCGTCCAGCCCCGAGCGCTGGAGGCAGCGGGATACCAGGAGAGGCGTGTCGGCTCTCCACCCTCTACCCCAACCACATAGACGGAGGGCACGCCGGATCGATTCGATGTGAAGGCGATCCACCGCCCGTCGGGAGAGAAATGGGGATCGGATTCCACCGCGGGTGTGGCGGTCAGACGCCGGGCCAACCCACCGTCCCGCGCCGCGACCCAAAGATCCGACCCGTAGGTGAACGCCACGTGGTCAGCGCTCAGCGTTGGTTGCCTGAGGAGTCGAGTCCCTTGGGCGGAGAGAGGCGTGGAGAAGATCGGGAATAGCAACAACAGCCAAAGGAACCTACGAGACATTCAAGCCTCCTGGGGAAGGCGGTCAAAAGGCAGGTACAAGCTCGTGGGACCCGGCCCGGTGGAAGGGAAAAGGGGGGACCCCACTCTACTCCTTGAGGAAGCTACGTCCGGGGCCGGGATCGAGTTTCAGCCCCGGCTGGTGAAACTGCTCCTGGAAGCGGAGGGGGTGGAAGTAGACGGATCTCCCCGGGGTTGACTCCCAGGCGCCCCCGGAGGGATGCCCGGCCCGGGTGTATTTGCGGGGGCGGTTCGGTCCTCCGGGGTCAGGACAGAAGGTACTCGATGACGTCCTTTGCCGAGTACGAGTCGCGCCCCCTCAGGAAATGGCCCATCGATTTCAGGTCATCCCCGCTGGTGAGAAGGGGCATCTCGGCTCCGCCCTCGGCCCTGGGCTGGGGGTGCCCGATGTTCGCCAGCAAGGCGTTACACAGGCAGTGCCGCCCCACCGTGTCCTCTTCCTTCCCGCCCTTCTTCACGAAGGTAGCCACAGGCTCTGCCGGACACCGGTACCCGATCCGCCCGTTTCCCTGCTTGAAGGGAATGCGGAGATACCCGAGGTCACAAACCCGCTTCCGCTGGGAGTAGGTCTCGGGGCAGGACAGGCTCGGTTCCACCCCTACCGTTTTGAAGGGGAACCCGGTGGGGGAGGCACGGTCCGCAGTCAGAACGTCCACCCGACCCTGCTGGCACAACTCGATGACCATACGCTTCAGGCCCTCGACCAGGCCCGACTCGCGGCAGTACGCGAATAGGGTCCCGACCTGTATCCC
>CBDUAX010000850.1:0-1805 GCA_965365235.1 uncultured bacterium | reverse complement strand
CCCTGGCTGACCAGGATGTTGGCCGGTTTGATGTCCCGGTGGACCACGCCCAACTCGTGGGCGGATTGGAGGGCCTCCGCCACCTCGGTGGCCAACCGCACGGCTTCGTCCACGGGAAGCTGTTTCTCCCTCCCGAGACGGTCCGCCAGGCTCTCTCCCTCCACGTAGGGCATCACGTAGAAGAGAAACCCGTCGGCCTCACCTGAGTCGAATAGCGGCAGAATATGGGGGTGCTGAAGATTCGCGGTGGTCTTGATCTCAGTCAGGAAGCGCTCAGATCCCACCACAGCGGCCAACTCGGGCTTGAGGACCTTGAGGGCGACCTTGCGTTCGTGTTTCAGATCATGGGCCAGGTACACGGTGGCCATGCCGCCGGCGCCGAGCTCGCGCTCGATGCGGTAGCGGTTCTTCAGGGCCTCAGCCAGTGGGTTTGGCGGTTCCGACACGGTCATTCCCCCCAGACCAGGCATGATGAAGGATCAGCGGTTTGGTGAGGTTCCAACCCCCCCCGAGTTACCAGGCGGGAGGATCGGAATAATGCGCTATTCCGCCGTCGGGCGAAACTGTTTCTCGAAAGAGCCTTTCTCGACTGAGAACGGATTCCGCCCGCGGAGTGGGCGAGGAGGGTGCCAACAGGTGAGCTAAGAGTGATAGGCATCATAGGGGCAGGCGTCCTCGAGGGAGGCGGTCATAATGCCCCTGACAACGAGCCCGAAAAGAGAATGGCGTTCTCCGACGGGAGGGGACACACTGTCGTTTGCCGACGAACAGTACTCACCCTCGAGGAAGGAGAACGCCACTCATGGACAGGTATATCGGACTGGACGCCCATGCGTCAAGCTGCACGGTGGCCACGGTGGGCCCGAGCGGGCGACGACTGCACTCGCAGGTGGTGGAGACGAACGCCGGGGCGCTGATTCGTGTGCTGCGGGGGGTCCCCGCGACCCGGCATCTGTGCCTGGAGGAAGGGACCCACGCGAGTTGGCTGTACGAGGTGCTCTCACCCCACGTGGAAGAGGTCGTAGTGGCCGGGGTGAGCGAGAGCCGGGGTCCGAAGAGCGACAAGCTGGATGCCTTCGGGTTGGCGGAGCAGCTCCGGATCGGTGCGATCAAACGGAAGGTCTACAAGAAGCCAGGCGAGTTCGGAGCGTTGAGGCACCGGGCGAAAGCCTACACGCTCCTAGTCGGCGACTCGGTGCGGGTGCAGAACCGGATCAAGAGCCTATTCCGGTCCCGGGGCGTAGCGGTAGCCGGCAAGGGGGTGTTGTCGGGCACCCAACGGGGGGAGTGGTTGAGCAAGCTACCGGCTGCGGCGTGTCCCCTGGCCGAACTCCTTTTGCTGGAGCACGACGGTCTGCTCGAGCTTCGGAAGAAGGCCGAGAAGGAGATGCTGGCCGAGGCCCACAAACACCGGGTGTACGGGATCGTGAAAAGCTGCCCGGGGCTGGGCGAGATCCGGACGGCCCAACTGCTGCCCATCGTGGTGACGCCCTATCGGTTCAAGAACAAGCGAGCGTTCTGGGCCTACTGCGGCCTGGGAATCGTGATGCGGAGCTCGTCGGACTGGGTCCGGACCCAGAGTGGGGAGTGGGTGAAGGCACCGATCCAACAGACCCGGGGCCTGAACCGGAACGCGAACCGGACGCTGAAGGGGATCTTCAAAGGAGCGGCCACGACGGTCATCGGCCAGGCCAAAGACGAACCGCTGTATCGCCATTACCTACAGTTGCTGGACGGGGGCACGAAGCCGAACCTGGCGAAGCTGACCCTGGCCCGTCAGGTGGCGTCCATCATGCTGGCCGTGT
>CBDUAX010000849.1:0-1808 GCA_965365235.1 uncultured bacterium | reverse complement strand
GCTGGAGACTCCTGATGGTCTCCGCCATGATCCGGATGTGCTCGGGGGTTGTACCGCAGCACCCCCCCACAAATCGGGTGCCCGCCTCGATGAGCCGCCGGGCATACTGGGCCATATAGTCCGGGCTGGCCATATAGATTTTCCGGTCCCCGACCGCTCGGGGAAGGCCTGCATTGGGTTGGGCGGAGAGGGGCTTGACGGTTCGTTCCGCAAAGAGTTCCAGGGAGTCCAGGATGATGGAGGGGCCCACGGAGCAATTTAGACCGACAACCTCCGCACCCAGTGTGTCCAACTCATCGGCCAGGTGACCTGCATCGGTGCCGTAAGCCGTTCGCCCATCGGCCCCAATGGTCATCTGCGCCACGACCGGAAGATCGGAGGCAGCCCTCACGGCCCGATACGCTGCCTGGAGCTCGTGGAAATCGGAGAAGGTCTCCAGTACGAATCCATCCACTCCACCCTCCAAGAGTCCTTCGACCTGGGCTCGGAAATACTCCTCGGCTTCGCCGGTGGCGGTGGGTCCCCACGGCTCCAGGCGGATGCCGAGAGGGCCCACGGCCCCAAAAACCAGGGCGTCCCCAACCGCGCTCCTGGCCAAGAGGGCAGCCTCCCGGTTGATCTCCCGGGTTTTTTCTTCCAGGCCATACCCGGAGAGCTTCACTGGATTTGCGCCGAATGTGTTGGTCTCAATGACGTCAGCGCCGGCGGCGGCATATTCGGCGTGGATCCGTCGAACCAGCTCTGGCTGATCCAGGACCAGGGCATCGTAGCAGACGTTGACGAACACACCCCTGGAGTAGAGGAGCGTCCCCATGGCGCCATCGAAGAGGTGGACTCGACCGTCCTCCAGGAGATCGCTAAAGGTCCGTCCGTCCGTCATTGGTTCCCCTCCGCACCATAGCCCAGGTTGGGAGCAAGCCACCGCTCGACCTCAGCCACACTCCGCCCGGTCCGGGCCGCATAATCCTCCACCTGATCTTTGCCGACCTTTCCCAGCCCGAAGTAAGCGCTCTGAGGATGGGCGAAGTACCACCCGGAAACGGAGGCCGCCGGAAGCATGGCACGACTCTCCGTCAGTTCGATACCGATCCTCCCCGAAACCCCCAGAAGGTCGAAGAGGATGTCCTTGCCCGTGTGGTCCGGGCAGGCAGGGTAACCGGGAGCCGGCCGGATGCCCCGGTAGGCCTCTCTGATAAGGGTTTCGTTGCTCTGGATGGCGTCCTGGGGAACGTATCCCCAGAACTCCGACCGGACTCGCTGATGAAGGCGCTCGGCGAAGGACTCGGCCAGGCGATCCGCCAGCGCTTTGACCATGATGGCCTGGTAGTCGTCGTGGGCCGCCTCGAACTCCGTCACTACTTCATCCAACCCATGCCCTGCCGTTACCGCGAAAGCTCCGAGCCAAGCCGGGACACCGGAAGATTCAGGGGCGATGAAGTCCGAGAGGCAGAGGTTGGCACGCCCCTTCTTCTCGAACTGCTGCCGCAGGAAGGGCACGGTGGTAAGGACTTCGGCTCGGGACTCCGATGTGAAGAGAACCACGTCGTCCCCGCGGGAGGCCGCAGGGAAGAACCCGCAGACACCGTCCGCCCGGAGGCGGCCCTCCAGGATCAGGCGATCCAGGAGAAGCTTGGCGTCGTCCATGAGTTCTTCGGCATGGGGCCCCACATCGGGGTCATCCAGAACCTCGGGCCAGCGAATCGTCAGGACGCTCCCGTCCTGCTCACGATGGGGCCTGACGACTACTGGATGTTCGGCCGCTATGGCAGCGGCAACTGCCCGGGCTGTCTTGGTCATATCGTTGATTC
>CBDUAX010000848.1:0-1811 GCA_965365235.1 uncultured bacterium | reverse complement strand
GTGGTGATCCTCTCTTGGCCGAAGATCGTTTCCTCCGCGACCCTGCCGCCGAAGAGCATGGCCAGCTGACCCTCGAGCCACTCCTTCGTATAGGTGTGCCGGTCCTCCTCAGGCAGGCTCGCAGTGATCCCAAGGGCCCGCCCCCGAGGTACGATGGTCACCTTGTGGACCGGATCCAGGCCGGGAATTCGGAGCCCCAGGACCACATGGCCGGCCTAATGGTAGGCGGTCAGCTTCCGCTCCGACTCCGTGAGGACGAGGCTCTTTCGCTCCGTGCCAAGCATGACCTTGTCCTTGGCCTGCTCGAAGTGCTCCATGTTGACTCGGTCGGCATCTCCCCGGGCCGCCAGGAGAGCTGCTTCATTGCAGATATTCTCGAGGTCGGCGCCACTGAGGCCCGGCGTTCCCTTGGCGATGATCCCCAGCTGGACATCTTCCGCCAGCGGCAACTTCTTGGCATGAACCCGGAGAATCCCTTCCCTACCTTTCACATCCGGAGCATCCACCACCACCTGCCGGTCGAACCGCCCGGGCCGGAGGAGGGCCGGGTCCAGCACATCCGGGCGGTTGGTCGCAGCCAGCAGGATCACCCCTTCGTTGGCTTCGAACCCATCCATCTCCACCAGAAGAGCATTGAGCGTTTGTTCCCGCTCGTCGTGACCCCCACCCAGCCCCGCTCCTCGATGACGCCCAACGGCATCGATCTCGTCCACGAAGATGATGCAGGGAGCGTGAGCCTTCCCCTGATCAAAGAGGTCTCGGACACGAGACGCCCCCACCCCCACGAACATCTCGACGAAGTCCGAGCCCGACATCTGAAAGAACGGACGTTGGGCCTCGCCCGCCACCGCCCGGGCAAGGAGGGTCTTTCCGGTCCCTGGAGGACCCACCAGAAGGACTCCCTTGGGCAACCGGCCACCCAGTCGGGAGAACTTGTGAGGGTCTTTCAGGAACTCGATGATCTCCTCCAACTCGACCTTCGCCTCATCGGCCCCGGCAACGTCGGCGAAGGTGACCTGTGGTTTGTCCGGAGAGATGAGCTTGGCTTTGGACCGCCCGAACTGGAAAGCTTTGTTCCCGCCCCCCTGCATGGTCCGGAAGATCCAGATCCAGAAGGCGAGGAAGAGGAGCCAGGGAAGCGCCGTCAAGAGGAAAGTCCCCCACCCCTGCCGTTCGGCTTCGGCATCGATGACGACCCCCTGCTCCTCCAACAGGCTGACCAGACCCTCTGTGATGGGGCCCGGGAGCATGGTCCGGAACCGGACCGTCTCCTGTCCCTCCACCAGAATTGGCGAAGTCAGTTCCCCTTCAACGGCCTCGCCGGCCACCACCGTGACCTCGAGGATGTTTCGAGCGTTCAGCTGCTCGCTGAACTGGGTATAGTTCAGCTCGGTGTAGGTTTCCTCCTGCCCATTCATGATCTGGAGAACCACAACCGTCATGAGGACCAGGAGAACCCAAAAAGAGGCGGTTCTGGAGAACCGGGACAGGCGATTGCCGCCTGGTTCGTTTGGAGTCGGTTCGCGATCAGCCATCGTGTACTTTCTTCGGGCCTCTACCCAAAGGAGCTCTCTCAGATGCTCCCAATGAAGGGGAGGTGGCGATAGTTCTCACTATAGTCAAGGCCATATCCAACCAGGAACTCCAGGGGAGCATCGAAGCCCACCCATTTGACCTCTCGATCCAGATTGGCCACGCGCTTGTGAAGGAGGGCACAGACTTCGAGGCTCTTGGGCCCTCTGGCTTCCAGTAGCGGAATCAGACGATTCAGCGTGGTCCCGCTATCGATGATATCCTCAACAAGAATAACA
>CBDUAX010000847.1:0-1811 GCA_965365235.1 uncultured bacterium | reverse complement strand
GCGGACGCAGTGTTCGCCATGATCGTCCGGGACTTTGTGAGTATCGACTTACAGCGGTTCGCATCGCACCTGGTGGTCACCGTTGTGCTGTCCTGGTTTGCCTGTGGTTACCTCGTTGGCGTCTCTTCGGGCACGAAATTGGAGTGGGTTCGAGGCCTCCAACCGACCCGACCCTCCCTTGGGGTTGCCGAAGTGGCCATCGCCGTAGGGCTGGTGGATCTCCTGTTTCTGGGCTTCGTGATGGTTCAGTTCCGCTACCTCTTCGGAGGTGGGGCCTGGGTCGAGGTCACCCCGGGTCTCACTTATGCTGCTTACGCCCGGGCTGGCTTCTTCCAACTCGTTGCCGCTGTCGCCCTGGCCATCCCCTGGCTCCTGGTCACACACGCCCTGCTCGAGGACGCCGGGCGGAGTGCACATAGGGTCTTCGTCGGCCTTGGGGGGGTCCATCTTCTTCTTCTCCTGGTCGTCGTGGCCTCTGCGATCCAGCGTATGGTGGTCTACCAGAACGCCTATGGACTCACGGAGGAACGCGTCCTGGTCAGCGCGGCTCTGGTGTGGCTGAGCGTGGTCGTGGTCTGGTTCGGGGCGACCGTGTTCAGCGGGCATCGCCACCGATTCGCCTTTGGCGGCCTCGTCACTGCATTCGTCCTTGTGGGCGCGCTGCAGTTCCTTAACCCCGCCGGTCTGGTCGCCCGCCATAATCTCGACCGAATCGCGGAATTGGGTGGGGTGGATGTGGAGTACCTCGGCTCCCTCGGGAGCGACGCCGCACCGCTCCTGGTGGCCCGCATCGGTGATCTCTCAAGGAACGAACAGTGCTTTGTGGCCAACCGGCTCCTTCACCTCTGGGGTCCGGACCGACCTGCGGATTGGAGGAGCTTCAATTGGTCCGAGCGCCGAGCCCGAGCATCCGTGGAAGAAAACCTGGGGGCCCTCAGAAGGTTGTCGGGGCCGGGGAATTGCAGCTGATTTTCGGGGCGGGCGCGATCTTCCCTATGGCCCCGGACCTCAAACGGCTCGGATTCTCCCCCGTTGACAACGTCTCCGCACTTCCAGATATATCAGTCTTCACTGATTGGTCGCGGCCGCGGAGGGTATTATGACGGGGGCTTCGAGCAGAGAGTTGGATGCCCCGCGGACCAAGCTGTTCCGGGGGCTGGGTGAGCCCTCTCGTCTCAGGATTCTCGAGG
Organism: uncultured bacterium; assembly: GCA_965365235.1. GTDB lineage: Bacteria > Gemmatimonadota > Gemmatimonadetes > Longimicrobiales > Gaopeijiaceae > CBDUAX01. The sequence goes on along the minus strand of CBDUAX010000847.1, from coordinate 621 downwards.
CGTTGGTGGAGGGCCGGCGCAGCGTGTCTGAGATTACGGAGGCCACGGGGCTCTCCCAATCCAACACATCGAACCATCTTTCCTGCCTGCTTGGCTGCGGACTGGTCGCTCGTGAGCAGCGTGGGCGCTTCGTCTACTATCGACTAGCCGATGCCAAACTCGTTTCCCTCCTTTCCCTTGCAGAGGAGATCGCAGATGGCGTGGCCCCCGATCTCATGAGATGCCCACATTGCAGCGCCAAATATTGAGGTCCTTGCGTCCTACCCTCCTCGCCACCCTTCTGACCCTCGGAGCCCTGGGAGTGCTCTCCCCCTTTGAGCTTCTTGGGCAGGAGGCCCGGGTCACGGTCCGCACGGTGAACCGGGTCAATCCGGTAGAGGGCGTTCAGCTCCTCATCGGTGCTTCGGGCAGACGGACCGATGCAAAGGGGGAGGCCGTGTTTTCCCTCCCCATGGGCGAGTACTCCATCGAATCCCGGCACATCGGGTTCGAGGATATCCAAGCTACCCTTATCCTCTCCTCAACCCGGGACACCACCCTCGTCCTCGAGCTTCAGGAGCGGGTGATCGAAGCGGAGGAGATCGTCGTCTTCTCGACCCGGACGGACCGTCGCATTGAGGA
>CBDUAX010000846.1:0-1815 GCA_965365235.1 uncultured bacterium | reverse complement strand
CCAAGGACCGCCACGATTCGATCAGGATCGTGAGAGGTTCTCGGCGCCGGAGGCGAAGTGGTTCGGACATTCTTTCCGGCGGATTCAACTCAGGAGCGGGATCGGTGGAGTGGACCGACCATGCCCACGGCGGCCGGGCTCAATCACTTCCGATGGGACCTGCGGACAGACCCAGCTCCGGCCTTCCCCGGCATGATCCTCTGGGGCGTCCGGACCATGGCCGCCACGGTTCCTCCGGGTCGCTACACCGTACGCCTGACGGCCGATGACCGGTCAGAGACCGCCACGTTCCAGGTAGAGCGAAACCCCTGGATCGAGGACGTCACCGATGCCGATCTCCGGGCACAGTACACCTTCGCCCGTGAGATCCAGGCCAAGGTCGCCGAGGCCAATTCGGCGGTCATCGCCATCCGGAGAGCCAAGGTTCAACTGATGGAGCGTCTCGAGAACTCTGAGGACCGGGATCTCCGGGAGGAAGCCCACGCCTTTCTGACTCAGGCTTCCGAGGTCGAGGCCAACATCTATCAGGTCCGGAATCGCTCAGGCCAGGACCCCCTCAACTTCCCCATCAAAGTGAACAACCGTCTGGCCAACCTTCTTTCCATGGTGGAGCGGGGCGACGGCGCGCCCAACGACGGCATGCGGGAGGTCTTCCAGATCATGGTGGAGGAGTTGGAAGGGTACACTACGACCCTTCAGGGCATCTGGGAGAACGAGTTGGTCGGTGTGAACCGGGAGCTGGCGCGGTTGGGCCTCGATGCCCTGGATCCCTGGGACGAGACCACGAAGCTGAAGGCGCCGGCAGGCTAGCTCTCCTGGTCACCCTATCGATTTCCACGTAGCCGCCGCCCCCCGAGACTCGGGGGGCGGAAGTTACATGGGAGAGAGCAAGGCCCACTCGGTCCTCCTTGGAAGCGGACCGGGAGTGGGCGCCTCAGCGGATGGTGCCTCGAATCTCGCCACCCGGGAACTGGCTGGTGTGGACATTCACATATGCTCGACCCTGAGACATGGCTTCCCGGAGGTAGGGAATTGACATTCCAGCCAACGGCCCGACAAAGTCAGCTTCCGTGAAGGTTCCCATCGCCAGGGTGCCCTGTGTTCTTCCCGGAATCTGCACGGGTGGCGGCCCCGCTGGGTAAAGCCAAACGACCGGCGGACCATTCCCCCCCGGGGCAGCGGCAAGATGGATATGGGCCATGGTTACGTTCTCGATGTTGGCGACGTTGAGCCTGAAATCCACCATGGAATCGTCGTCCTGGAATCGGAACCGGGCCTCGCCAGCGCCTTTGCTGTCCGTTCCGGCGTCGCCACCGGAAAGGCTGGCATTGAAGGCTGCTTTTACTGCCAGGGCCTGGGAAGCCGGAGCCTGGGCAAGGACCGGATCCAGGGTGGCGTCGGGGCCGGTCAGCTGCGAGGCCTGCTCAGCGGAACATCCCCCCAATGCCAGGCCCACGGGGGCCAGGAACCAAAGCAGAGTACCGGGAGATCGGAACATCTTGGCGACTACATTCATTCATACCCTCCAGAGGAGTTGAAGGAAGACGGGGAAGGAACAGTCCCTAATGGTTCATTCACAGTTGAAAGTTCCAGATTTTAGGGAAAAGGATTCACGTGCTAAAGGAGGGCTGGAGGGCCAGGCGGAAGGGGAGAACGGGATCGGCTTTGGGCGGCTTCATCTCAGAGGGCTGCCGGGGTTGGAACCTGCCCAGTGGTGGGGGAGCTGCTCCTGGCCAGGCACACCCTCCTCACCGAATGAGCTACCTCGGTCCCCAGCCCTAAAAGCCAACTTTCCCATGTGATCCGGCACCTCCG
>CBDUAX010000845.1:0-1818 GCA_965365235.1 uncultured bacterium | reverse complement strand
TTGGCGGGAGCAAGCGCTCGTTGCTTTCGTCCGCCGATGCGGAGGGCTCTCGCCCTCTGGTGGCACCCAACGTCGCCTACCTGGATGCAGACGCGCCGCCTGAGAAGATCCAACTCCTGGTCGTCGAGCTGAGATCATCAGCTGATCACGCACCCGAGGTGAACATCGTGGCTCGGCTACGGGAGGATGTGGATTGGCGCACCTTCTGGGGTTGGGTCAGGCACCCTTGAATCCTGGCTGGACCCGTCGAAGAAGAGGGAAGGTCCGCCGCATGAACGAGGGTGGTTTGCCTCATTGAGTTGTGGGGACGAAGATTGTCCCCATGGCGAATCCCCAGGAAGTCACCGCACTTCTCCATGCCGCGGAGCAGGGCAACCCGGATGCAATGGACGAGCTCTTCGACCTCGTCTATGCCGAGCTCAAGAGCCTCGCCAAAGGTCAAAGAGCCCGGTGGTCCGGGGACCATACGCTGAATACGACGGTCCTGGTCCACGAGGCCTACATCAAGCTGGTGGATCAGAGCCAGGCGAAGTTTTCCGACCGGGCCCACTTCCTGGCCGTGGCTGCCCGGGCCATGCGACACATCCTGGTGAACTATGCCGAGCGCCAGCAAGCCGCCAAGCGGGGAGGCGGAAAGGCCCATGTCGAACTGGATGCCGCCAACCCCGTGAGCCCCGAGGCCGCCGAGGATGTGATCGCCCTGAACAGCGCCCTCAATCGCTTGGCAGAGGTCAATGAACGGCAGGCACAGGTGGTGGAGACACGATTCTTCGGCGGCTTCAGTATCGACGAAACAGCCGGCCTCCTGGGGATCTCCCCTGCCACGGTGAAACGGGATTGGGCATTGGCCAGTGCCTGGCTGCACCGGGAGATCCAGAAGGACCTGGGCGGGATGGCACCCATGGATGAAGGAGAGACGGGATCCTGATGGACTCGGAACGCTGGCGGAAGATCGAGGAGGTTTTTTCGGCCGCCATGGAGCTCGGGCTGAAAGACCGGCCGGCCTTCCTGGAACAAGCCTGTTCCGGGGATCCGGACCTCGAAGCTGAAGTCAGCTCCCTCATCGCGTCCTCCGAGACCGCCGACGACTATTTCCACAGCCTCGCCTCCCACTCCGGTGTCCCCACCGAATCCGGATCGTCGGAGCTTCCCGCAGGCAAGCGGATCGGGAAGTACAGGCTGGTGCGGCTTCTGGGGCGAGGGGGCATGGGGGCCGTCTACCTGGCGGAACGAGACGACGACGAGTTCAGGATGCGGGTGGCCCTCAAGCTCCTCCCCATGGGCCTGGACACAGAGGAGGCGCGACAGCGCTTCCGTCGGGAGCGGCAAATCCTGGCCCGGCTCCAGCACCCCAACATCGCCCGGTTGTACGATGGCGGGGTGACCGACGACGGGACTCCGTATCTGGTTATGGAGTATGTGGAAGGAACCCGCATCGACGAGTTCTGCGATGCCGGCCAGCTGGACCTGCACCAACGCCTCCGCCTATTCCTGGAGGTTTGTGAGGCCGTCGACCAGGCCCACCGAAACCTCATTGTCCATCGGGACCTGAAGCCCAACAACATCCTGGTGAGCGATGCGGGCCGCGTGAAACTCCTGGATTTCGGGATCGCTCAAGCCCTGGATGCGGAGTTGGGAGGCCTCGGCACGGTCACCCGGATCGCCCGCCCCATGACCCTCGCCTACGCCAGCCCGGAGCAGATCCGCGGGGAAGCTGTTACCACAGCCAGCGACGTCTATGAGTTGGGGGTGCTCCTGTACCGACTTCTGGCCGGCCGTCCCCCCTACCCCATCCCCTCGGGTTCCATCGGCGAGATG
>CBDUAX010000844.1:0-1821 GCA_965365235.1 uncultured bacterium | reverse complement strand
CGTGGACCCGGTTTGCTTCCCCGAGCCAGGAAGCCTCTTGGAGGTGGGCTTCGTTCCGAATCGAATGCATGTATTCCCTGTCGACGCTATGGACGAAGGAACCAATCCGAGAGGCAAGAGCTGACGTGACCACAAAATTCAAGGCAGTGAGCGAAGCCGACTCCAGGCTCCTGGAAACCGTCTGTCCCCCGTGGTGGGAGAATCCAGAGCCGAGGTCCCGGTATGACCTTTTGGTTGTGGGTGCCGGGACTGGAGGCCTCGTAAGCGCTGCCATCGGGGCGGCTTTGGGTGCCACGGTGGCCCTGGTAGAGAAGGCCCTTTTGGGCGGGGACTGTCTCAACCATGGATGTGTCCCTTCAAAGGCGGTGATCCGGTCGTCTCGATCCTGGGCGGAGGCTCGCACGTCGGCAAAACGGTTCGGAGGTCCGACCGTGGCGGGACCGGGTGATTTCGGTGCGGTCATGGAACGCATGCGGTCCCTCAGAGCGGACATCAGTGCTGCGGACGGAGCCGATCGCTTTCGATCTCTGGGTGTGGACGTTTTTCTGGGGGAGGCCAGCTTCGACGGGCCGGATTCCGTCCGAGTCAAGGACGCACACCTCACCTTCCGAAGGGCCATCCTGGCCACCGGCGCCCGAGCGGCGATCCCGCCCATTCCGGGCCTGGCCGAGGTCCCCTTTCTGACCAGTGAGACGGTCTTCAACCTCACAAAGCTCCCCGAACGTCTCCTCGTCTTGGGCGCAGGCCCCATCGGATGTGAGCTTGCGCAGGCTTTTGCCCGGTTTGGAAGCCAGGTCACGATCCTGGAGATGGCGAACGTTCCCATTCCAAGGGAAGAGCCCGGAGCTTCGTCCGCTCTTCTGGCTGCCCTGGAAGAAGATGGCGTCGCCTTCTCAGGTGGCTCGAAGGTGGTGGCCGTGGGAACCCAGGGCGGGGCCACCGTGGTGACCTGGGAAAAGGATGGCGAGAAGAAGGAGCTAGCGGGAGACGCCCTTCTCGTAGCGGTGGGGAGAGCCCCCAACGTGGAGCTCGGTCTCGAAGTGGCCGGGGTGGAGTATTCGCGGCGAGGGATCAAGGTAGACGACCGACTCCGAACCACAAACCGACGGATTTATGCCGTGGGAGACGTGGCTTCACCCTACCAGTTCACGCACGTGGCGGATGCTCAGGCACGGATGGCCGTACGGAACGCTCTGTTTTTCGGAAGAGGAAAGGCCAGCTCATTGATCATCCCGGCCGCCACCTACACCAGCCCGGAGGTTGCCCGGGTTGGCCCAACCGTTCGTGAGCTCCAGGAGGTCGGGACTGAAGTGGAATCCATCACCATTCCCTTTGATGATGTGGACCGGGCCCGCCTGGACGGTGACGAGAGGGGCTTCGTGCAGGTTCAGCTTCGGAAGGGCGGGGATGAGATCCTGGGAGCAACGATCGTTGCCCCTCATGCAGGGGATCTCATTTCCCAGGTTACGCAGGCCATGAAACTCGGGGCTGGGTTGGAAACCCTGGGGGACATCATATTCCCCTACCCCACCAGCGCCGAAGCCCTGAGGAAAAGCGCTGATGCTTTTCGCCGTCGTCGGTTGACTGCGCGTGCCAAATGGTTCTTCAATCTTTTCTTCAGAGTCAGTCGTTTGCTGCCGTGATCGGTTCAGCGATGGGAGGGAGGCGAATCGGCGTCGGTTCACCCGGCTTCCCGGTACCCCCACCTTCGGTGGCCGCGTTGAGGGCTCGCCGGGCGATCCTGGTGACCAAAACCGTGACGGCGATTGTGGCCAGGAGGCCCACACCCAGGAGAAGGTAGTTCCCGACTCCCCATCCCCC
>CBDUAX010000843.1:0-1828 GCA_965365235.1 uncultured bacterium | reverse complement strand
CCCGACGATGCTCCCGAGTGGGAGGGATCTGATTCCAGGGAACTGATGCGGTCGGTGACCGGTCTCTTTCTTGAGCAGGGATGGCAGGTCGTCAATGTTGACGTGACCGTCATCGCCGAGCAGCCGAAGCTCGCTCCCGTGATCGGGTCGATGCGGGAATCGATCGCGGAACTGCTGCGATGCGAAATCGGGGGCGTCTCGGTGAAGGCGACCACCCACGAGGGGCTCGGCGCCCTCGGGGCGGGGGAGGGGGAAGTGTTGGGGATGGTCCTGAAGCAGGGGCTTGGCCTGGCCATCGTAGGCTTGACGCTCGGGCTGGCCGGAGCCCTAGCGGGGACGCGTGTTCTGGAAGGGTTCCTTCACGGGGTCAGCCCCACCGACCCGCTGACTTTCTTCCTGGTGGGGGTCGGAGTCGTTGTCGTCGCTTTGGCGGCCGTGTACCTCCCGGCCCGGAGAGCGAGCGGTGTCGATCCCCTGGATGCGCTGAGGGTGGAGTAGAGGATGATCGAGTTGAAGCGTTTTCGTCTCTGGCTCAGAGCCCTGTTCCGGCCTCGGGCCGTGGAGAGAGAGTTGAGAGACGAGATCCGGCACCACTTGGAGTTGGAGACCGAGAAGAACCTTCGGGCCGGCATGGACCCACAAGGAGCCCGGCGGAAAGCCCTCATCGATTTTGGCGGTGAGGAACGATTCAAAGAACAAACCCGAGATGCTCGGGCCACCCGGCCCGTGGAGAATTCAATCATGGACCTTCGCTACGGGTTACGTCAGCTCAGGAAACACCCGGGCTTCACCACGGTGGCCCTCCTCTCCCTGGCGCTGGGGATCGGCGCCAACACCGCCATCTTCAGCGTGGTGAACTCTGTCCTCCTTCGGCCGCTTCCCTTCTCGGAGCCGGAGCGGATCGTGATTCTGGAGGAGCACGCCATCGGAGAACGGAACCCCACCTTCTCGCCGCGAGACTACCTGGATGTCAAAGAACAGGCGGCCTCCTTCGAGTACGTCGTGGGCTACCGGCGAGGGTCGCTGAGCTTCACCGGAGGTGACCTTCCGGAGCGGATCCAAAGCCAGAGCGTCACTGCCGACTTCTTCCAGGCCTTCGGGGTGGAACCAGCCGCAGGCCGCTTCTTCCAGGACTCGCGGGAAGAGGACGGGGCCGGGAAGAGGGTCGTGCTGAGTTATGGGACGTGGCAGAATCGTTTCGGCGCCGATCCGTTGGTCGTGGGGCGGTCCCTCTCCCTCAACGGTGAGCCCCACACGGTCCTGGGCGTCGCGCCGTCTTCCTTCGACTTCCCCGAGGGTACGGAGATCTGGGTGCGGTCCTACCGTGACGGGGTCCCCGAGCCCCCGGTCCAGATCGGCGACGACCTCTCGACCATACGGGGACTGGGCTACTTCTCCGTAGCCGGGCGACTGGCCGAGGATGTGGGCTTCCAGCAGGCCCAAAGCGAGATGAACCTGTTGGCCCAGCGTCTGGCCGAAATCAAGGAGTACACCCAGGGGCAGTACGACATCGAGCTGGTCTCCATCACCGAGTCCCTGGTGGGGGACATCCGGCCCGCCCTCCTCCTACTCCTGGGGGCTGTGGGTCTGGTCCTTCTCATCGCCTGCGCCAATGTGGCCAACCTCCTCCTGGCCCGCTCCGCCACCCGAGTCCAGGAGCTGGCGGTTCGGGCGTCTCTGGGGGCCAGCCGGAAGCGACTCTTCCAACAGCTCCTGGTGGAGAGTGTCCTTCTGGGGGTGGTGGCCGGCGCCCTGGGACTGCTCCTGGCCCGGTGGGGGTTCGGGGCCCTCCTGACCCTTCTTCCGGCAGACATTCCCAGGCTGGACG
>CBDUAX010000842.1:0-1829 GCA_965365235.1 uncultured bacterium | reverse complement strand
CTCCCTGGCCGGTGCCCTGATGTATTTCGCGACCCTCACCGAGGTGCCCATTCTTCAGGGGCTCATGGGGAATGGGATGGGGAATGGCCCAGCTCTGGCTCTCTTGCTGGCGGGGCCAGCCCGCTCCCTCCCGAGCATCCTTGTGATCCGAAGCGTGATCGGGAGCAGGAAGACGGGCGTGTTTATTCTGCTGGTTGCGGTGATGGCCACCGTCACCGGATTGATCTACGGAGTGATGGCATGAGAATCGAAGTGCTGGGACCCGGGTGCCAGCGGTGCAACACCCTCGAGGAAAATGTCCGAACGGCGGTCCGGGAGATGGGCATCGAAGCCGAGATCGCCAAGGTCTCGGACATCAACGAGATCGCTTCTCGGGGAATACTCATGACTCCGGGACTGGCCGTGGACGGTCAGACCGTGGTCACCGGGCGACTCCTGAGCGTAAATCAGGTGAAGAGGATGCTGGGGGAAAGGACCGAGGGCTGAGGGAGCGCTACACGGGTCGAGCGGAGGGGAAAGAAGGGAACTCCGTGGCACCGGGAGGGTTCTGCCTCGGAGACTCTCTTCTGACCTGCAACGCCCCACCCACTCGGTCCTGAAACCAGCCTGGGGCGTACGACCTGGAGGTAGGATGAAGTACTCGCTCCCCCTTTCCATCCTGTTGTTGACGACGGTCACAGCCTGCGGTGGTGACGAACGGACCTCGGACCAGGGACCCGAGGCCACGGACCCTCAGGCGGAAAGCCCTCTCGGAGCCGTCCCTGTCCCCGTCGGGAACCCCCTGACCGAGGCAAAGGTGGCACTGGGGGCAGGGAGCCCACAGCCATCGGCGCCGCCGACCGCCAGCTGACTCGGCACTCGCCGGTGATCTGGAACGTGGCCTATATGCCCCGCTTCTACTGGGATGGCCGCTCCGGGAGCCTGGAGGCCCAGGCCAAAGGCGCATGGGGTGGCGGGAATATGGGTGTGGGTGCGGAAAACCTCGATGCCAAGGCGGCGGAAATCGGAGCCCTGCCCGGGTACGCTGAACAATTTGCCGCCGTATTCGGGGACCGGGGGGCAACCGCCGAGACGGTGGCTGAAGCCATCGCTTCCTACGAGCGCACCCTGATCTGTGACGATACCCGCTACGATCGTCACCAGGCCGGCCAGGAGGGCGTCTTGTCAGCGGGGGAACGTCAGGGGATGGAGCTGTTCAACGGGAAGGCGGCCTGCGCTACCTGCCACACTCCGCCCTTCTTTTCGGTCCAGTTCGGCACTCCCGACGGGATGTACTACAATGTGGGGATCGGGATCGAGGGCCGTCCGGAAGACGAGGTGGATGTAGGACGCCAAGCCGTGACGGAGCGGGAAGAGGACTGGGCGGCGTTCAAAGTGCCGAGCCTGCGGAACATCGCCGAGAGCGCTCCCTATTTCCACGACGGCTCGGTATCCACCTTGGAAGAGGCGGTCCGCTACATGGCCAGCGGAGGGGTGGCCAACAAGAACCTCACGCCCCTCATGATGGACAGGGGTTTGAGCGAGGATGAGATCTCGGCCATCGTGTCCTTTCTGGGGGCCCTCACCTGCCCGGTGGAGCTGGTAGCCCCGGAGCTGCCCGGAGATTAGCGAGTCGTTGAATTTGGAACGCCGGTCCCACCCTGAGGGACTCAGGAGGCAGCCCGGAAGGGCTGCCTTTTTCCATAGGACAGGCTTCGCCAGACCCACTCTGCCGGACCAAACCGGAAGTGCCGCAACCAGAGCGGTGAGAAGATGAACTGGAGGACCCAGACACCCAGAACGATCCCGATCTGACCCACCCGCTCCACCGATCCATAGAGCCCCAACCC
>CBDUAX010000841.1:0-1831 GCA_965365235.1 uncultured bacterium | reverse complement strand
TGGTTTAATGCCTGTGCATTCTCGCGCAGGGTGGCATTAGATGTTACTGTTTGGATAGCTCGCGATAGGTTTGCGACGGATAATTTTTTGCGCGGGATAGGTTCTGCGCCGACACCGAGTTCATGCACCAAGCGTCCCCAGAAGGGTTGATCGGCAAAGAAGGGTACCACGAGGGTGGGCCTTCCCGCCCGCAGCCCTGCAGCGGTGGTCCCGGCACCTCCATGGTGGACCACGGCCGAAACCCGGGGGAAGAGCCAATCGTGTGGAGCTGAGGTGAGGGTGAGGATGTGGTCGGAGCTCTCCAGCCTCTGGCCTTCTGCCCAGCCGCCGAGAAGGATGGCCCGCTGGCCCGTCTTCCCTATGGCCTCCAGGGACAGGTGGAGCATCCTCTGGGCTACGCTCCCCGTCACGCTCCCGAAGCCTATGTAGACCGGGGGAGGGCCTGAGGCGAGGAAGTCGGCTAGGGCTTCCGGCGGCTCCCAGTGGCTGCCTTGATCCAGGAACCAGTAACCGGAGATTCGATGGACGGCCGGCCAGTCGGTTGGGCGAGGCACCACCTGCTCGCTGAATCCATAAAGGTAGGGCTCGCCGGACCGGTAAAGGTCCCTCATGGGTCCCCTGACGGGGATGGCGGGCAGGCCCAAGGATTCTAATCGCCAACGATTGATCCACCGCCGCCCCATCTGCCAGGCCATCTGCTCGGCCAGGACGTAGGTCAGGCGGTTAAACACACCGCTCGGAAGAAGCGGGGGGATCTGGGGAGCGGCGAAGGCCCGGGTCCGGGTGAAGGGTTGGAGAAGGGCGAAGATCCGGGGGACCCTCAGCTTCTCGGCTATGTGAAGCCCGGCAGAGCCAAAGAAGGTATAGACGATCGCGTCGGTTCCCTGGCAGGCGGCCTGGGCGTCGGCCAGACCCTGGGCCACGGTTCGGTCCGCCAGCTTGTAGAACTCACGCCAGAACCTGATGGGGTTCTGACCGGAGCCCAGCCATTTCTGGCCCGTGTCGGTCCGCATCAGGTCTTGTGGGTTCCCTCCCAATTCAGCGAACTCGAGGCCGTAGCCCTCAACGAAGGCCTGGTGGACCTGGTGGGTTCCAATGCGTACAAGGTGCCCCTCGGCCATCAGCCTGGATCCAACAGCTACGAATGGCTGCACGTCCCCTCGCGTCCCCACGGCAAGCACGGTGATGTGCATGGGCCCTCTCCCCTTTTTCAGATGCACGATCTAGATCCGGGAGGTTACCGGTTTGCTACCCTCGGGAAGTCAGCTCGTGCATAGTCTACCGGATGTACGCCTCGCATCCGGGATTTCTTGCCGGAGGAGGACCCTCTCCTCGCCCCGGATGACCATGACCAGGGCGAGGGTGGCTAGGCCACGGGGCCAGGGCCCACCCCCGGGCGTCCCCGGTGCATCGTCCCCCCGGCATGAGAAACGGCACTGTGGACCGCCCCGGGTTTGCCGGAGACTCGATCAGTTGAGAGGATGGGGTCATGAGCAAACCATTCGCTACACCCAGGGGCGTAGAAGATCAGAGTCCTGAATCCGATCCGCGACAGTCAGGCGAGAGGGCCTAGGCACGCCTAACCGGCGTCCGTAGGTGACACCGAATCCTTGCCTCTTGCCGTTCTCGGTGGAAGCTAGCTTGAGCACTCCGAGGCCAACCAAAACAGGATTTTCCACCACCCACTTAGAGGACGCACCGACAGTGTCTATGGAGTGAGGCCCAGAGAAAAACCCAACCAGACAAGGCCCCGCTCCCGCTACTCAGCCGCCGCGGTCCTCACTCCTCGGGCCCTGTCTCTTGTTGGCCTGGCGCTCGCCCTCTGGGCGGC
>CBDUAX010000840.1:0-1843 GCA_965365235.1 uncultured bacterium | reverse complement strand
ACGCGTTCTTCCGTGGTATGTGCGAGTTCTTCCCGCCCCGGGGCGAAGCCGACGGTGGGGATCCCGTGGCGGCCCATGCTCGCAACGCCGTTGGTCGAAAACGACCAGCGGTGGATGCGGGGGGGCTCCCCTACGATGGCCTCCACAGCTTCGGCCACGCCTTGAACCAGAGGGTGTTCCTCGGGCATCACCCAGGAGGGGAAGAACTTCTCTTGTCGGGCCCTCTCCCCTCGCCAGCTGAGCTTGTCGTACTCGAGCACTTCCACCACCGCGTCACCCAGGCCGGGCAGGGCCCGAATCTCCGCCAGGGCACCCTCCACGGTTTCCCCAGCCGTGAGTCTCCGGTCCAGATAGAGGCGTGCTGCTGCAGGGACGGCGTTCAACGAGGCTGAGGTGCACTCCAGATAGGAGGCCACAATGGTGCCTTTGCCCAGGAAATCATCCGAAGGAAGACGCTCATTCAATCCTTCGATATCGTAGAGGATGGGGGCCAGCTTGTAGAGGGCGTTGACCCCCTCCTCGGGGTGAGCCGCGTGGGAGGAGATTCCACGAGTGGAAATGGTGGCTTCGACTCTCCCCCTTTGCCCGCGGTAGACACCCAGATCTGTGGGTTCCCCAATGACGACCACGTCGGGCCGGATCCCTTCTTTTTCAATCAGATGAAGGAGGCAGTATCCGTCGCAGTCCTCCTCCATCACCGATGCCGTCAGGTACAGGGAAACCTGGGGAGGGAGGCCCAGCCGCCTGGCGATGGCGGCTCCGTAGGCCATGCAGGCCACACCGGGCAGCTCGTCCACGGCCCCCCGGCCCCAGACCTCTCCGTCCTCGAGCTTCCCCTGGAACGGATCGAAGTCCCAGGCTGTGGGATCCCCGACGCCAACGCAGTCGATGTGTCCGTCGAAGAGGATTCTCAGAGGCCCGTTCCCCAGTCGCCCCACGACATTCCCCAGGCGGTCGAAGAACACCTCGTCGAACCCTAGCGTTTCATACTCCTGCCTGACCCGCTCGCAACGCTCTCCTTCATGTCGGCTCTCCGCTGGGATGGCGATCATCTCTCGGAGGAATCGGACGATCTCTCCTTCGTGCCTTTTGGCTTCGACCAGAGCTTTCCTTGCTTCCCCGGGTCCGAGGGTCTGGATCATTGGAATCTTCCTATTGCGACGGGGCCAGGTAGCAGGTTCACTAAACAGTGGGTCCAAGGCTCGGACTCCTCTTACCCGTCCTCCGCAAGCTGGGCCCGCATCGTCTTCAGAACTTCGGTCTCCGCGTTGAAGGCCTGGATGGATTCGTCCCACGCGGGGATCAGGGCCGAGAGGTCGTCCCAGAAGCCCGGGCTCCACAACGCATCAAGCGCTTCCACGGTCTTCCCTTGCTGCTCGACCCAGGTGAAATACTTCAGGTTGTGGATCGCCTTTCGGTCAAAATAGCGCAACTCCCTGATGTGGTCGGTAGTGGCGCCGAGGAGAAACCGTTCGAAGTCGATGTGGCCCTGGATCTCAGTGTAGTCCCCGTGGTTGTTCCGGAGTTCGTCCAGGCGGGTCCCGTACAAATCCACCGAGTCGGTGAAGGAGGTGAAGAGGACGTCGTTCCCATCCAGCTCGTAATACCGGGCGGTCTTGATGGCGGCCAGGAGGTTGCAGATGCTGGAGATGCCCAGGAGAGGGAGGCCCTCGATTGTGGCCGAGGGAACCCCCCTCGCCTCCAGCACCGCCTGCCCGGCGTGACCACGGGCGGCGTTGTAGCGGTTGGCGGCGACGACGTGTTGATGCATGGCACAGGCCAGCGCCGTGGAAGGGTGGTATGCGGCCAGTTGCCTCAGAAAATCGCACATCTGCGCGTAGGA
>CBDUAX010000839.1:0-1843 GCA_965365235.1 uncultured bacterium | reverse complement strand
TTGGCCGAAGAAAAGTCCAATCGTCAGGGCACAAGAACCGCTGACGGCCATGGCAAGGTTCACCAGCCGCTCACGACCCATGCGGTCCGCTGCCCAGCCACCCCACACACATCCCAGGCCACCGGCGGCGATGGCCCCGAATGCCACCACCTCGGCAATCCACCTCTGATCCACCACCACTTCCTCACCCCGAGCCGCCAGGCTCGCCAGAAGGAAGGCTGGGACCCAGGTCCACATGGCATAAAGCTCCCACATATGGCCCAGGTATCCGCCGACGGAGAGACGGGTTTCCCGGTGTCTGAGAACCTGGGAGACCAGGCCCCATGAGAATGGAGCCCTCGAAAAGGGGAAGGGGCCGTCCCGGTACCAAAACAAGACCAGAAGACTCCCGCCCAGGGCCCCCGCCGAGGCTCCCAGAACCACCCAGTCCATGGAAAGGGTGGGAAGCGCCTTCAGGAGGTACGGAGACGCCTTTCCAAGGGTGAGGGCTCCCACAACCGTTCCAATGGCCAGGCCCCGTCCGGCCCGGAACCAGGTGGAGATCATCTTCATTGCCGGAGGATACACTCCGGCAAGGAAGAACCCGGTGAAAAACCTGGAAAGGAGGGCCAGCGGGTAGCCGGGGGCCAGAAGGAGGAGGGCGTTCGCTACGGCCCCGAGAAACGCGGTAACGGAAAAGAAAAGCCGGGAGGGTACGAGATCGGCCAGGTTCAGGATGGCCGCCACGGCTGTGCCCGCCACAAAACCCAGCTGAACGGCAGTGGTGAGCCACCCGACCTCCGAGGGCGTCAATCCCCACCGGAGTTGAAGCTCGGGGCCCAGTGCACTTGCTGTGAACCATACCGCCATGCCGAGGAGTTCGGCCAGGGAAAGGAGGCCGAGGATCCCCCACCTGAGGATGCCGGAGTCTTCTGGCTGGTCTTCCTGCAAGGTTTCCCGATCCCTCCCCAATGGAAGGTCCCCCGCTCTCTGGGGGGTCACCGAAGAAAGAGGTTCTTCAACACGAACCAGAGATTCGCTGGCCGCTCAGCCAGCCTTCTCATATACCAGGGGAACCAGGAGGGTCCATAGCTGATGAGAACCCTGACCGGCTCTCCGGCCTCGGCCAGCCTCACCTGAGCCATGGTTTGAATCCCGAACAACATCTGGAATTCATACTGCTCGGCCGGGATCCCTCGCTCATGGATCCATTCGCGAATCCTCTGGACCAGTAAAGCATCGTGCGTGGCCACGGCCATCCGGGCTCCACCCTCCAAACCCTGGGTCACGAGTCGGAAGAAGGCCTGGTCCACGCTGGGTCGGTCGGCGAATGCCAGAGCCTCCGGCTCGGCGTAGGCACCCTTGACGATCCGAACAGCCGGCTTTTGAGGGAGAAGGGCGGTCAGGTCCCTCGGACTCGAGCGCAGGTAGGCCTGGAGGCAAAAGCCCACGGGATGCTCCCTCTCACTGACCCTCTGGAAGAGGCTCAGCGTGGGGGCCAGGTAACGGCTGGCCTCCATATCGATCCACACGAAGCTGCCGGCCGATCCGGCTGCCTTTGCGAGGCGGTCTATGGTCTCCACCGCCGTATCGGATCCCAGGTCAAGCCCCAACTGGGTAGGCTTTACCGAAATCTCCGCATCGAGCTTCCGGCTCCTGATGTCTTCCAAAAGGGCCAGGTACTCCTCCAAGACACGCTCCACCTCGGAGGGGGACTCGACGTTCTCGCCCAGGAGCGTGAATACCGCCCCGATCCTCTTGGTGGCCAAACGCTCGGCCGCCTCCATCGCGTCCTCCCGACCTTCTCCGGGCAGAAAGCGCCTGACGGCCTTCTGGACGAACCGTTTTCGTGGGAGCCGGCGGG
>CBDUAX010000838.1:0-1845 GCA_965365235.1 uncultured bacterium | reverse complement strand
TGCCGTGCCAAGATCACGATGAGGCGAATCCCCTGCCCCAAGATGTCTTCCAGCGCCGCATCTGCGCCTCCGGGCGGCACGGCCATGTGGACGGTTTCGTAGGTGTGGCCCAGAAACTGTCCGGTGGTCATGTTGTCGGCAAGGCCAAGCTGCGCCCCCATTTCGCCCAGATCACCGGGAACGGGGTCGAGGTTGGAGAGGGTCGGGGGCAGATCCACCTCTTGCTTGAGATAGACGATAGCACCCAAACCCTCCTCATCGATCCGCCGCATGGCAGCGTGGAGTTGCTCCCCACAGTCACATCGCTGGGAGCCGAACACATCCCCTGTTAAGCATTCGGAATGCATCCGGACAAGGACGTCCTCCCGCCCTGCCGGTTCTCCCTTCACAATCGCAACGTGATCTCGGTTGTCCACCAGGTTCGTGTACCCGATCAACCGGAAGTCACCAAAATCAGTGGGCAGCTCCGCTTCGGCGATTCGCTTGACCAACCGCTCCCGGGCCAACCGGAACGAAACCAGATCGGCCACGGTGATGAACTTCAAATCATGTTCCTTGGCTACCACCTCCAGCTCGGGGCGCCGAGCCATGGTCCCGTCTTCGTTGAGGATCTCGCAAATGACCCCTGCGGCTGGCAGGCCGGCCAAACGCGCGAGATCGACAGCGGCCTCGGTCTGGCCGACCCTTCGCAACACTCCCCCGGCACGGGCTCGGAGGGGGAAGATATGGCCGGGGCGTCGCAGATCGGTGGGGCGGGTTTCCGGATCGATGAGGACCTCGATGGTTTTGGATCGGTCGAAAGCGCTGATGCCGGTGGTGACACCGAACTGAGTATCGGCATCGACGGAAACGGTGAACGCGGTCTTGTTGGGATCGGTGTTGTTGTCTGTCATGAGCGGGAGGCCCAATTCGTCGGCCCGCTCGTTGGTCATGGCAACACAGATGAGGCCCCGGGCATACTTCGCCATGAAATTAATGGTTTCCGGGGTGATCTCAGAGGCCGCGCAGACCAGGTCCCCCTCGTTTTCCCTGTCCTCATCATCCGCCACGATGACCATGCGGCCCTGGCGGATGTCCTCGATGGCGTCCTCCACCCGATCGAAGCTCATTCCTCCACACCTCCATATCCCAAAGCCCGCAAGGCATCGAGGGTTGGGGTTCCGTCCCCTTTCCACGCCGAGAGGAGCTTGGCTACGTACTTTCCGATGAGGTCCCCCTCCAGGTTCACTGGATCCCCAGGCTTTAGGGCACCGAGATTCGTGTGATTCCAGGTAAAGGGAATGATTCCCACTTGGCACTCCCCCTTTGCCGGGATCGCGTTGACGGTCAAGCTCACGCCATTGATGGTGATGGACCCGTGGAGGATGACCACTTCTTCAACCACAGGCGGTATCTGAAAGTCCAGAAGCCAATACTCCCCCTCGTGCCGAATCGAAAGGGCTCGACCCACTCCGTCCACGTGGCCCTGCACCAGGTGCCCGTCCAAACGACCCCCCAAGACCATGGACCGTTCCAGGTTCACCTTGGTCCCCACCCGGTAGTGTCCGGCGATGGTGCGGGAGAGGGTTGTTCCAATGGTGTCGATGGCGAAGGTCCGGGCGTCATTGCGGACGGCGGTCTGGCAGGCCCCGTCCACCGTAATCGAATCTCCTGCTTTCAACTCACCGGCGAACTCAGGGGCTTCGATTACGAACACCCGAGCCCCTGCCTTTTCCCTGACAGAGGAGATGGTTCCAACCGCTTCGATAATTCCCGTGAACATCAGGCCGTTCGGTCCAGGGTCAGGAGGACATCCCGCCCAAAGGGTTGCGGCGGGAACGCTGGGGTCCATCGTTCCCACCAGGC
>CBDUAX010000837.1:0-1848 GCA_965365235.1 uncultured bacterium | reverse complement strand
GACCACCGAGATCTACACTCTTTCCCTACACGACGCTCTTCCGATCTTTCTGATACTGCTGGGCAGGGGAGAGAGCCTGAGCCGCTTTGGCCACTCCGATGTTGGATGACACTCGGAGGGCATCGGCCAGCGTCATGTCCTCGTGTTCGTGGGTGTCTCGGAGCGTCCGACCCGCCACCCGCCAGCTTCCATCTTCTCCATCCACGCTGTCAGCCAGGTTCCCGACACCGTGACCGAGAATGGCAGCCACCGTGAAAGGTTTCAGCGTGGACCCAGGCTCGTAGGGGGCGTTGATGGCCGACAGGCCCGTTGCGTTCCCGTCCTGGATGGACACCAGCGTGAGGATCTCCCCGGTCCGGGGATCGGAGATCACCAGATCCCCACCTCTGGCTCCGGTCTCTTCGATGGCCGAGGCCAGCCGCTCATGTCCGATTTCCTGGAGATCCAGATCCAGGGTGAGGACGACGTCTCCCCCGGCTTTTGGGGCAGCTGCGAGGTAGGACTGTCCCGGGATGGGTACGCCGGCGTTGTCTCGGGCAAGGATCTCCCGGCCCGGAGTCCCGGCCAGATGATCGTTGAAACCGCCCTCGATTCCACCCCTGCCGACCTGCTCCTGCACCGTCCCCAAAACCCCCCGGGCCAGGGTCTGGTGGGGATAGAATCGATCCAGCTCCCGAAACGCGTAGACCCCTCGGATGCCCCGGAGCCGCTCCCGGACGTGGGGCGGATAGCGGCCCGGAATCACGACCCACTCCTCACTCTGGTCGGCGATCTGGGCTCGCTTCCGGCGAGGAAGTTTGAGCTCTTCGGTCAGGAGGTCGAGGACTTCGGATCGGGTCTCGGGAACCAACTCCTGGGGATCGACTTCGATTCGGAAGGTGACGTTGCTGGCGGCCAGCACATTCCCATCCCGATCCAGGATCGCCCCCCGCGGGGCTGCCACTTCCAACGTCTCTGAATGCTGTTCGGCCGCCTTTTTCTGCCAGACATCACCCTCTACCACCTGCACCGAGGCTGCCTTGCCCAGCACGGCAAAACCTGCCAGGACCCAGCCGGCAAGAAGGATTCGCCGCCGGCCACAATGGCGGACCGCTCCACTTCGTCGGGCAGTCACGAACCTTCTCCCGGGAGAAGAACCACTTCGTTGCCGGTGGGGACTCTCATCCCGAGCCGTTCCCAAGCATCCCGGACCACCCGGCCCCGGCTCTCGAGAACGTGGACTCTTCTCAGGAGATCGGCCCGTTCGGCCTCTCCCAGGCTCACCTCCCGCCGGAGGATATCTACATCCTCCAGCGCTTCCATGGCCCGGGCCTGCCGCCAGGCGACCAGGCTCAGGGAGGCCAAAAGAGCGGCCGCAGCCAGCGCCACGGTGCTGGTTCCTGCCAGCCGGTTCACGCTGCCCTCCGCCAGGCTCTCAACCGAGCACTCCGAGCACGGGAGTTCTTGGCCAGCTCCTCTGGGGATGGTCGCCGGACGCCCTTGAAGACGGGGCTACCCAAGGCCTGGCCTCGGCACACACATAGAGGGATCTCAGGGGGGCAGATGCAGTCCCGGCTCCAATCTCGAAAGGAGCTCTTGACGATGCGGTCTTCCAGGGAGTGGTAGGAGATGGCGGTGAGGACCCCCGAGGGGTTCAGTGCATCCCGGATCCCTGGAAGCGCCTCACTCAGTGCTTCGAGCTCCGCGTTTACCCAGATCCGGAGGGCCTGGAAGACCCTGGCCTTTTCCTTGGGTCCCGGGATCCGGTCCACTGCCCGAGCAAAAGCTGCAACCAGGTCGTCGCTGGTCAGGACCGGGCGCTCACCTCTCCGGCGAACGATCTCCCTGGCCAAACGCCGGGCTTTCGGC
>CBDUAX010000836.1:0-1852 GCA_965365235.1 uncultured bacterium | reverse complement strand
GTGGCCGTAGCCTCGTTGGAGAATCCGGAACATCCGAAGTCGTTGCAGGCACGGACCCGGTAACCATAGCTGGTGAGAGGCTCCAACCCCTGGTCCTGGAATGCCACCTCATCGGCCCCAGTCGATCCGACCTGGCTCCAGGATCCGTCAGCCCCTGTGATTCTCTCGACCTGGAACTCGGTCTCGTTGTCCGATCCATCAGTCCAGGTCAGATCGACGATAGAGGATCCGGCGGCCACGGCATTGAGGTCCACCGGAGGTTGAGGAGGGATGTCATCTGTATGGGCAGCGGCCTCCCCCGTGTACCCAGAGCAAGCAACGAGATTGCATGCCCTGACCCGGTTCCTCGCCATAAAACCCCTGCCGAACTTGCCTGGCCAGGTCGGACCATGTCAATGAGATAGCCGTGGAACCGGCTGCCTGGGCCACGAGTCCGCTGGGTGCCGCCGGAGGGATCTCGTCGGTGGTGGCCTGAGCCTCGGTCGTGTAGGAGGAGCATCCGGCATCATTGCACGCCTGGATCCGATAGCCATAGGTGGTGTTGGGCGTAAGACCTTGATCCAGGAAACTCACTGCGTCCACACCGGTGGTTCCAATGACAGCCCAGGCGCCCGCCGGGCCATCTTTCCTCTCGATCTTGAACCCCGTCTCATCGTCGGACTCGTCCGTCCAACTCAGTTCCATTGTCTCCGGGCCCAGAGCCAGAAGCTGGAGCCCCGTGGCCGGTGCCGGGGGTTGGGGAAGGAGGCTTCCTACGAAGTCCACGGTCCTGGGGGTGCCGTCTATCGCCGGAACGGTAAGGGATGTGGTGGGGAAGGAATGGATCTCTGGATCGAAGCCCGAAAGAACCAGGGAATAGGTGCCGCGCTTCAACTGGGAGAAGCTGAAGGCCCCCTGGGCATCCGTCTGAGCCTGACTCGTCTCCGGCCCCGAGAGGCTGATCCCTACGCCCCCAAGGGGAGTTTCCCCCACCAGGACCCTCCCGGAGATCGATGCATCTTCCGGTTCGTTGTGCGCGGGTTCCAGAGGATGGTCCGACCCTGTCTTCTCACAAGAGAGGCTCAGGAAGAGCAGGGTTGAAATGGCTGCCGTGGCGAGGCGCTGTCCTGGCATCGCTCGTCTCGAGTCCGGAGGAGCGCGGCGCAATCCTGCCGCAAGGGACTCCAAAAAGTGCAACGGCCAGGCCAGGGGAGGCCCGCGATTGGGTGTGAGGGACTGTTTCGCTAAGTCCCTATTTGAAAGACCTTTAGCGAAGGGCCTCGAGGATCTGGCGTGGGCTGGCCGGAGTCCGAGTAGGGAAGTTTCTTCTGCCCCTGGACCTTTGTTCCGGGTTGGGAAGGAGGGCTAGGGTTGGCGGCCCCGGTGGTCCTCGAGCAGGCCCATCGCCTTCCGGCCGGTCCGCTCCAGGGTGTCTCCGACAACCATCAGGCCGTCGGAATGTCCCCCCATGACCAGGGTGGTTGGGCCGCCCGGGGCCAACCCCCGGCAGAGTCCCTGAAGGGCCAAGGCCAACTCCGGCGTCCCGTACTCAGCATCCGGAGGCGTGGTCGGGACCCTTCCACGAAGCGCCTTCCAGAGAGTTGCGGAGTGAATGTGAATCACCGCACCCACCTCGGGCCGGGCCGCGTAGATCGCACCATGGCTCAAGGACTCGGAGGAGGCCTGAGTCAGCCCCTGACAGTGGAGGCGGTTGCCACCCAGATCGAAGTGGAAGACGAGAGAAAGGTCCCCGGGTCCCAAGACCGAAACACCCCCGGTCCCCGAGCCGGTGATGAGAAACGGGGAGTGGGTTTCTTTAGCCGGGACTTGTCGTTCCAAGGCCCCAGGGGGCGGGTTCGGAACCTGAGCCTCA
>CBDUAX010000835.1:0-1852 GCA_965365235.1 uncultured bacterium | reverse complement strand
GAATCTTCCGCTTCACCGCCGCGTCCGAGACCACCACAAAGTGCCACGGTTGCAGATTCGCCCCGTTCGGGGCGGTTCCGGCGGCCCGAAGGCAATCTTCGATGACCGCCCGGGGTACAGGGCGGTCCGAGAAGTCTCTGACCGTCCGGCGCCGGCGGATGTTCTCGTAGAAGGCTGTGGCCCGGCCCTCCATCTCCTCCTCCGAGTACTCCCGGTAGGAGTCCAGGGGGTGGAGTCGTGGCTTCTTCACGGGCTCCCACCCCCCAGAACTCCTCGGAGATGGCGGGCACCGCCAACCACCGGGATCTCCAGGGAGGTGGCGTCCAGATCGATGGTCAACTCCGTGCCCGGTTCCGGTCGCAGGGTGAACTCCCGGTCACTGGAGAAGATCATGAGGCCGATCCGTTGGCCGCGGGGAATGACCTGATCGTCGGGCTGGAGTTCGAAGGTGAGCTCCACGAACTCCCCGGGAACCAGGGGTTCGCTGTGGTTGAGGGAAGCATGGTTCTGGGGATCGGCCCAACTCCTTGTAATGATTCCTCCCCGGGCGAACCGCCCCTCGAGCCAGGGGAGAGAAACCAACCAGACGGATAGGTTCGCTGCCGGCTTGTTGGCGGCCACTTTGAGGGAGATGGTAGGGGTGCCCGAGATGTGAATGTCTTCCTCCAGCTCCGGCGTGACGTAGAGAAGTCGGTGTTCCGTCCATTCCGCCCGGGCCAGGGTGGCTCCCCCAAAAGAGAAGTTGTCGACCAGCGTCTCTGTGCCCTGGCCGCTGGAGTCTACCAATCCGAGGCCCCCGGTTTGAATGCCACCCGAGGTGGGGAAGAGTTGAACCGGCTCGGCGTCGGGGTTCGGGTAGTCGGCGTAGGGGGTGGGCTCCAATCGATCATCTGCTCCGCGAACGATCCAGGCCTTGGGGTCGTCTTCGACGCCGTTCTCCACACCATAGAGATACCGGGTGAACCACCGGTTCATAAGCTCCAGCGGTGGCGCACCGCCGTGGCCACCCTGATGGAAGTACGCCTGGTGCGGAACCCCCTTGGCCTTAAGGAACTCGTAGACCTTCACGCTGTGCTCCGGCATGACGTTCCAGTCGTTGAAGGCGTGGGACATGAGGGTGGCGGCTCGGATCCCGTCCAACTGGTTCATCATATCCCGGGTCGCCCAGAAGTCATTGTAGTCCCCGGTCTCCCGGTCTTGCCCGGCTTTGAGCTTCCCCTCTCGCCAGGTGGCGTCGCAGTAGGCTCTCCCCTCCGGGTCACCACTGTTGATGAAGTCGTAGAGGACGTCGATGTCCTCCCCCAGCCATCCGCCCGGACTTCGGACCAGGCCATTGGACCGGTAGTACCGGTAGTAGGAGTTGTTCGGCGCCACGGGGATGATGGCCTCCAACCCTTCGACACCGGTGGTGGCAGCGGCCACCGGGATGGTCCCGTTGTAGGAGGTCCCGGTCATCCCGACCTTCCCCGTGCTCCAGCCAGCAGACACTTCTTCGCTCCCGTCCACCGTCGTGAACCCCTTCGCTCGGCCGTTCAACCATTCGATAACGGCCTTGGGTGCCAGCGCTTCCGGAGGACCTCCCACGGTGGGGCATCCTTCCGACAGGCCGGTCCCAGGAGCCTCGGAGTGGACCACGGCGAATCCCCTGGGCACCCAGGTCTCCACCTGGGAGATGGAGATTCCGGGCATCGCCCGGGTCGACACCGGGGGCGCGGAGGTCCGACTGGGGGGGGGTCCGCCTACCTCCTGCCGAACGTTCCAGAAATACTCCAACGTCGGAGGGGCCGTGCCGGCGAAGTAGGGGCTCGACTCGTATATGACAGGGACCTTCAATCCCTCCGTCTCGGTCTGA
>CBDUAX010000834.1:0-1856 GCA_965365235.1 uncultured bacterium | reverse complement strand
GCTCCACCCATGGATCTGGTTCGGATCGGATTCGTAGGCGTGGGAGGAATGGGCACGGCCCACGTGCGGAATCTCCTCCGCATCGAGGGATGTCAGATCACGGCTGTATGCGACATCGTCCCCGAGCACGCCGAGCGTTCCGCTCGCCTCATTGAAGAAGCCGGCTTCCCCCGCCCCACCCTCTACACCAACGGCGAGACGGACTTCGAACGAATGAACGCCGAAGAGGAGTTGGAGCTGGTCTACACCGCCACACCCTGGGAATGGCACGTGCCCGTCCTCTTGTCGGCCATGGAGAACGGGAAGCACGCGGCTACCGAAGTGCCCGCCGCCTACACCCTGGACGACTGCTGGGCTATGGTGGAGACGGCGGAGCGCCTCCAAAAGCATTGCATCATGATGGAGAACTGCAACTACGGCCGGATGGAGATGCTCTGCTTCAACCTGGTGAAACAGGGGCTTCTGGGTGAGATCCTCCACGCCGAAGGCGGATACCTCCACGACCTGAGAGAAATCAAATTCGCCGATGAGGGCGAGGGTCTGTGGCGCCGTGCCCACGCCATGCTCCGAAATTCGAACCTCTACCCGACCCATGGCCTCGGCCCCGTCGCCAACTGCATGGACATAAACCGGGGAGACCGGTTCGCGAGCCTGGTCTCCATGAGCAGTCCTTCCCGGGGGCTCCAGCTCTTCGCCGAAGAAAACTACCCGGCGGACCATCCGAAGCGGCAGGAGGAATACGTCCTGGGGGACGTGAACTATTCCATGATCCAGACGGCGCTGGGCCGGACCATTCTGGTGGGCCACGACACCAATCTCCCGCGGCCCTACTCGCGCATCAACACGGTCCAGGGTACCAAGGGGATCTTCACCGACTACCCCGGGCGCGTATACATCGAGGGAAAGAGCCAACGTTCTCACCAGTGGGACGACGCCCGGGATTGGCTTGAGGAGTACGATCACCCCCTCTGGAAGGAGATGGCGGAACGCTCAGCCGGTGCCGGCCACGGCGGCATGGACTTCATGGAAGACTACCGACTCATCAAGTGCCTCCGAGAAGGGCTACCCACCGACATGAATGTGTACGACGCCGCAGGTATCTCGGCGGTGGGCCCGCTGAGCGAATGGTCGGTGGCCAACGGCGGATCCCCCATCGAGTTTCCGGACTTCACCCGAGGGAAGTGGCGGAGCTGGCCGGCGCTGGAGGTATTCGGCGCCTGAGAGGGATCACTCTCTGGAAAGGAAGAGAAAGATGATGGCGCCAGCGACACGATTGGCCATACTCGCCCTCTGGGTGGCGCCAGGACTGGCGGGGGCCCAGGCCTCCACCGGCCGAGATCCTTCAAGCCTCCCCCAGACCCAGGCCGACGACTACACCCGCTATGAGCTCCAGGCCCCTGGCTCGGGAGCCTTCCGGATCCTCTACGACGTCACGGCCACCACTCCCGGGAAGAGACACTACTTCAACACCATCCGGGTCGGCGCCGAGGAAGAGGTCCACCGGGTCACGGACCTTATGTCCGGACAGCCGCTGAATTGGACTGTAGTGGAGGGCCACGAAGTCCGGAGGCGGGGCCATCCCACGGCGAACCTCCAGGGACGCTACATCATGGTGGAGCTGGCCCGGCCTGTTCCCGAGGCCGGTGAGGTCAGGATCCGCATCGACAAGACGTACTGGGACCACGAGAGCTACTTTTCCGAGGGAGACGAGATCGTCTTCGACCGGTCCCTGGGGATCAAACGGAACTCGGTGGTCCTCCCGGCGGGTTTCGAGCTGACAGGGGTGAACCATCCCTCTCAGGTCATGGTCGAGGGGGACGGTCGCATCAAGGTGAGCTTTCTGAACACCGGGGCTG
>CBDUAX010000833.1:0-1858 GCA_965365235.1 uncultured bacterium | reverse complement strand
GGAGTACGGTTGAGGTCGGAGGCCGCTTTGACCGACACTCTCACACCGACGATACGGATCTCTCTCCCAGGATCCACGCGGTCTTCGACCTAACCGAGCAGACCTCCCTGCGTGCTGGTTGGGGCCGATACCATCAATCCCAGGGCATGGCCGAGCTGGAGGTGGCCGATGGGGAAACCGAGTATGCCCCGTCTGAGCAGGCCACTCAGTTGGCGGTGGGGATCGAACACGAGTTGGAGAACGGGATCCAAGCCCGCTTCGAGGTCTATACCCGGCAGATCGCCAGGCCTCGGCGGGAATACCTGAATCTGTGGCGAGAGATCCTGGCTTTCCCGGAACTTGAGGGCGATCGGGTACGGGTGGACCCCACCGAGGCCCGGACCCACGGGTTCGAGGCGTTGATCAGTAAGGACGGTCCCGTGTGGGACTGGTCAGCCAGCTATGTCCTGGCCGAGGCCGAGGACCGGATCGACGACGCCTGGGTCCCCCGGTTCATGGATCAGCGGCATGCGTTCAACTTCACCATCGGATTCCGGCCCAGCCCCAACTGGGTCCTGGCCGGTGCATGGCATATCCACTCCGGTTGGCCCTTCACCCCCCAGGAGCTCGGACGTGCCGTGCGGGAGGTTCCGGGGACAGGGGGAGAACTGGCCGCTCAACTGGCGTGAGGAGTTTGGACCTTTGAACGCCGATCGCCTGCCGGCCTACCATCGACTGGATCTGAGGGCGACACGGAGGTTTCAGCTGCGGCGCGGGACGCTGGACATCTATGTGGACCTCTTCAACGCCTATAACCAGGAGAACCTCCGGTCCTACGACTACGGACTCAGGTGGTTGAACCAGAGAAACATGTATGTCCGAACCCCGGACGAATCGCTCCTCCCCATCCTCCCTTCCATCGGCTTCAGATGGGAGTTTTGAAGATGAAAACGAGAAGGAAGGACATGACGACTCGGTACACCCGCTTCTTCGGGTTCCTTACGGCTTTGTTGGCCATCTTTGGGTGTGATCATGGCCCCACGGTCCTGGAGCGGCATGAGATCGACACCGGATTTGCCACGGGGATCCTCTCGAGCTCCATGTACCTCGAGATGACGGACGGAGTGCGGATTGCGGTTGACCTTCATCTTCCCCAAAACGTGCCCGGGGTTACGCGTTTCCCGGCACTCATCGAACTGACCCGCTACTGGCGAGATCGGGGGGAGGGACTCCCCTACCCCGTCCGCCGGGCCGTTGAGCGAGGGTATGCCTACATCATCGTGGACGAGCGGGGAACGGGGGCCTCCTTCGGAGAGTGGGTCCTGCCTCTCCAGGAGCGGGCCCTGGAGGACGGTCGAGAGGTGATCGACTGGATCCTGGACCAACCGTGGTCGAATGGTCTGGTAGGGGCCACAGGTGTCTCCTACCCCGGGATGGCTGCACAACAGCTGGCGGCACTGGGCCATCCGGCTTTGAAGGCCATCGTTCCCATGTCAGACACCTATGACCTCTATGAAGATCTGGTCTTCCCGGGCGGGGTTTACAACGAAAGCTTCACCAGTCTTTGGAGTGATCTGGTCTTTTCCATGGACCGCTTCCCCGAGTTGAACTTCGAAGGCGGGTCGTTTCGACTTCAACCTGTGGACGCCGATGGAACGGGGATACTTCTCTCCGAGGCCCAAAGCCAGCATGGGGCAAACACCCACCTGCACGAGGCGGTCAGGGGAAACGCATTTCGGGATGACCTTGTCGTCGGGCTCAAGACCCTCGATGACCTGAGTACGATGTCCTCGGTGGGCGGTCTCGGCGGGAACGGATTGGCCGTGTACAACTGGGGGAGTTGGATGGACGCCGGGTCGGCCGATGGGGTGATCCGGGA
>CBDUAX010000832.1:0-1861 GCA_965365235.1 uncultured bacterium | reverse complement strand
ACGTTCCCGTGCATATCGTAGAGGCCCCAGGCGTTGGGTTGTTTCTGGGCTACCGGGTGAGTCGTGGAACCGGAGTTACCCCCGAACCACCCCATCTCGTCCAGAATGTCCGTGCCGCCGTAGTCGCCGATGGTCCCGGCCCGGGCCGCGTACTCCCACTCCGCCTCCGTCGGCAGCCGGTAGCCTTTGGCGGGGTCCTGGGCGTTGAGGGTGGTCAGGAATTGTTGGACGTCGATCCAGCTCACGTTCTCCACCGGACAGGTGTCTCCGCACGAGTTGAATTCGCTCGGATCGTCCCCCATTACAGCCCGCCACTGCTCCTGGGTGACTTCGGTCTTTTGCATAGAAAACGACTGGGTGATGTTGACGGCGTGGACGGGGCGCTCGTGGGGCCAACCGTTCCCGATGGAGTCTCCCATCCGGAAGGTTCCGGCGGGGATCAAGACAAATTGTTCGGCGCCGAAGAGGGTGCCCAGGTCGGGGGTCACGGTGATGTCCGCGATGCCAGACTTCCCTTCGCATGTCGCCCTGATCGTGGCGACACCCACTTCCACTCCCGTTACCAGGCCCGCCCCGCTCACCGTCGCTACCAGACCGTTGCTGGACAACCAGGTAATCGTTCGCCCGCTCAGCACGTTGCCGGCGGCGTCTTTCGCCGTTGCCGACAACGAAAGGGTCTGGCCGACATCCACCAGTCCGGTGGGGGGTGTCACCTGCACGATGGCCACCGGTGCTACCTTGGGCTCCGTGGTGCCCCCGTCACCACACGAGATGAGCAGGAAGGGAAAACCTGACAGGAAGAAAAAGGACAAAAGGGCGACGGCGGAGATGCGCAAACGAACGGGGAAATATGCGGCCGCGGGGAGAGCGAGTCGGGATGCAAAGCCAATAATACGGGTCCGCACGATGCACCTCCGTTGCCGAATGGCTGTGCCGCCTTGGCCCGAACTCATCGATCGAGCACTGTCTCCCGGCACGCCACGGCAATACTCACCCAGCCCCGTTCCGCCACCGTGAGATAGCCGTTCCGGTGAGGGAACGCTTGGCCACAGTGCCAGGAGGCCCACCTGGACACCCCTGCAACCTGTCGAAATCCGTTGCTGGATCGGTAGGGGCGCGAGTAGCTTGCAGGTATTCAACACTCCATACGGGGCATGGTCTGCCGCCCATGATCGAGTTCCAAGTTCTTGGATCCCTGGGCCTCCGGGGGCCAGACGGGGAAGAACTCCCTTCCGTTCTTTCCCAAACCAAGCTCACGGCCATCCTCGCGTATCTTGCCGTCGCCTCGCCCCGTGGCTTTCACCGCCGGGACACCATCGCGGGACTCTTTTGGCCCGATGGGGACCATGAGCACGCTCGGGCTTCTCTCAGAAAAGCCGTTCACCACCTGAGGAGGTCGCTGGGAGAGGACCTGGTCCTCAACCGCGGCGATGAGGAAATCGGACTGGATTGGGAACGGTTCACCTGCGACGCGGTCAGGTTTCAGGAGGCCATCGACGAAGGGGAGAGGAAAGGCGCCCTGGAGGTTTACCGCGGGGACTTCCTGGAAGGCTTCTTTTTGTCGGGGTGCCCTGACTTTGAGCGGTGGATGGACGGGGAGCGGAACCGCTTTCGGGAGATGGCGGCCGGCGCCGCCTGGGAACTGGCCCACTACACTCTCGGGGCGGGACGGATCATCGACGGAGAGCGAATGGGCCAACGGGCCCTTTCCCTGGTCTGCACGGACGAGAGCGAGGCCCGCCGCTTCATCCAGGCCCTGGCCCAGGCCGGGGATCGGGCCGCCGCCGTTCAGTTCTTCGAGACCTTCGCCGCCGGGATCCGTGAGGAGCTGGAGCTGGAGCCCTCAGCAGAGACGTTGGCC
>CBDUAX010000831.1:0-1864 GCA_965365235.1 uncultured bacterium | reverse complement strand
CAACTCCCCGTCGAAGACGCGGTCCAGATCACCCGGGAGATCGCCGATGCCCTGGCGTATGCGCACCAGGAGGGCGTCGTCCATCGAGACGTGAAACCGGCCAATATCATGCTGGAAGGTGGACACGCGATCCTGGCTGACTTCGGTGTGGCCCAGGCCGTGGCCGAGGCCAAGGACGAGCGGCTTACCCGAACGGGGACTTCTCTGGGCACCCCTGCCTACATGAGTCCCGAGCAGGCATCAGGGGAGCGGGACCTGGACGGGCGGAGCGACCAGTACGCACTGGGTTGTGTGTTGTTCGAGATGCTGGCAGGGCACCCGCCATTCACGGGAGCGCAGGTGGAGGCGGTCGTTCGCCAGCACCTCACCGAAGAGCCGCCCTCGGTGACCCAGGCAAGGCCGTTGGTGCCGGAGGAAGTTACGAGAGTCATCAACCGAGCTCTCTCCAAGAGCCCGGCCGATCGTTTCAAGACCACCGGAGAGATGGCGGCAGCCCTGGCCCTGACGACAAGCCCCGTCCAACAACAGAGAAAGACACCCCTCCAGCCGCGGTGGATGGGCCTGGCCGCAGCGGTCGTCGTCGTCATGGTTGCCCTGGGGTACTTCGCGCTCCTCAGGGGCGACCCCGGGATGGCTCTCCTCCCCGGGGACCTGGTGGCGGTCTTTCCCTTCGAAAACCTCACGGGGGACCCGGAGCTGGACGAACTGGGGAAGATCACGGCATATCACGTCACAGCCGGGTTGACCCAGGTCGATGGGGTGAGAGTGCGCTCCGCCGACGCCGTAAGCGGAGCCTTGCTGAACGCTGGGGGTGAGAGCACAGAAGAAGACATCGCACAGGAGCTGGGAGCGGGCGTCATCGTCACGGGCATTATCACTCCCGAAGGGGAATCACTCCGGTATCATGCCTCCATCACGAGGGTATCGAGCGGGGAAGTGCTGACGGCCCTCGAGGTTCCGGGCGCTAGGGGTGAGGAAGAGCGGATGGCGGGACCCGATGAGCTGAGGCAGCGGATCATGGGGGCTTTCGCCCTGGCGCTGGACCAGGACCTAGCGGGCCTTTGGGCTCTTTCAACCCTCCCTCTTATGACGCGTACCAGGCCTTCATGCGGGGCATGGACCTTTTTCTGGCCGGGGAGCTCTCCGACGCCATCGCCTACTTCGACGAGGCCTACACCCGGGACTCCACCTTCTTGGTCCCACTCAACATGGTCGGGTGGGCTCTCCTGAATCTCAACCGAGGGGCTGCGGTAGACTCGGTCCTGGCCGTGTTGGGTTCTCGCCGGGAGGAGATGACGGCGACGGACCGGCTGCAAGTCGATGTCCTGACAGCAGTGACCGCAGGGGACTTCGAAGGAAGCCTTGAGCCTTTGCGAGTCCTCTTCGAACAGGATCCAGGCTGGGGCGGTCAACTCGCAAACTCCGCCGTGCACGCGGGGCGGCCTCAGGAGGCTATCGATGCGCTTGAGGCGCTCGAGGCGCCCACAGGCGAACTCACGGGTTGGAACCTCTTGACCCTGGCCCTGGCCAACCACCACCTAGGCCGATACCAGGATGTGTTGGATGCTGCCAGAGAAGCCCGGGGTCCGTTTCCGGAGCCGGCCCCTCTGGCGGTGAGTCTCATGGAAATCGACGGGCTGGCCGGGTTGGGCCGATTGGATGAGATCGGCCCCATTCTCGACGAGATCGAAGGCCGGGAGTCCGAAGCTGGATTTACGCGGATGTCTCCTGGCCAGGTGTATCGGCATGCAGCAGCGGCCCTTGCTCGATCCGGCCACTCCGAGCAGGCACGGGAAGCGGTCCAGCGGGCCGTAGAGTGGTACCGGAACCGCGATGCCGAGGGCTATAGGTCGGCCATCGGCTT
>CBDUAX010000830.1:0-1870 GCA_965365235.1 uncultured bacterium | reverse complement strand
ATCGGATCCTGGACCCACGACCTGGAGGACAACGCCAGCCCGTTCTCCCCGGAAGCGGGCTGGAACTCCATCCCCCAGCTCAGTGCACAGTGGGAGGAGGCCCTGAACTTCTTCGATGACATTCTGAAAAAGGACAAGTCGTTGGAAGGTCGGATCCTGCGCTACATGACGCTGAATACCGGCGAGTGGAAATCCACCACCCAGTGGCCGGTGCCGGGGACAGAGATGGAGCGTTTCTATCTGGCCGAGAATGGGGTCCTCAGTCCGTTCGCCCCCATCGCACAAGATGCCGAGGATCGGTATGTGGTGGATTGGGAGGCCACCTCGAGCCCTGACCCAAGGTGGATGGCTCCCGTGTTCGGCGATACGTGGTACGAGAACCGCCGGAACGAAGACTTCAAACTCCTGGTTTACGAGTCACCGCCCCTTACGCAGGAGCTGGAGGTCACAGGGTATCCTGTGGTCCACCTGAACCTGACCTCCACCCACACCGATGGCGCCCTATTCGTCTACCTGGAAGACGTGGAGCCGAGCGGTCGGGTCAAGTACGTGTCGGAGGGAATCTTCCGGGCCATTCACCGGAAGGTGGGACAGGATCCGGCCCGGTGGACCCGCCCCACACCCTACCACTCCTTTCGCGCCCAGGATGCCCAACCCCTGGTCCCGGGGGAGGTGGCCGAGATCGCTTTCGGCCTTCACCCTACATCCATTCTTTTCCTGCCGGGCCACCGGATTCGGATCGCCATCGCCGGCCACGACGCTAGCGCCTTCCGACGTGTGCCCGCTCAAGGGACTCCCGAATTGGGAATTCAACGGAGCGCACCCTACCCATCGTACATCGAGTTGCCTGTCATCAGAAACTGAATGGGACCGTTTGTCTTCTTCGAGGGGGCTCTATCTTCGAGTGGAGCCTGGATCCGGGCACTCAGGCCCGAAGTGCCCGTCCCCACTTCAACTCTTCGTCAAAAGCAACCAGTTCGAAGTCGTCCAGGAAGCTGAGACGATCCGGAGCCTGTAGGTATCGTTCAAGATCTTCCTGCCGAACCATCTCTCGTTGGTAGGCCTCGACTTCCCTTTCGTCTGCCTCTTCCTTCGTCTCATCGCTGGCATAGACGATGTCCCCGACCTCTTGAGCCTCCAGGCGCGCTGCGGCCCGGATACGCTCTGCTTCCTGAAACTGCCTCCGGATTTCTGGGAACCGATACTGAACCTTCCCTTCGGCGGTTTCTTCCACGTCTCCGTCGAACTCGGCAGTCAAAGCCTGGAGTTGGTCCAGGAAGCCCCGATTCCAATCGAGCTCGGCCGGGAAGTTGGGGGCGAGGTCCACCGAACCGGTGCGACCCCGCCCAGTTCTGGAGGGGATGAGGAGGGGCCTCGCTCGCTCGAGGGCTCCGGCTACACTCACCCACTTCGGCCCACCGTGGGAAAGGGACGCTTGCATTACATGACCGAGGAGGACCTTTCGGAGATTCCGCGCTCTCCGAGCCCGGTTTCGGCGTCGCAGACCCAACGCGCGGATCAGGGGAACGACAAAGAAGAGGGTGCTGAATGCCAGCGGGATCCAGACCAGCCCGACCCATGCCAGCGGACCCTGGAACCCCAACTGAGGGAAGATCACCCAGGGAGCCGAGGTGGCCGCTGCCAGATTGAATCCGTTCATCCCCCCGATGAGGGCATTGGACTTTCCATCGTTCCCGGTAAGGGACTCCGCCACCTCCAACCGGCGCCATGCCGGATCCGGCTCCCGTTCCCTCACCGGCCCCCTTGCGCTCACCAAAAGCTCAGGGAAGAGATACGCCAGTCCGCCACGGGGGCTCACCCGGATGTCCCCATCATAGGCTCCCATGAGGCGGGCCATCTCCTCGTCGGT
>CBDUAX010000829.1:0-1872 GCA_965365235.1 uncultured bacterium | reverse complement strand
CCCGCCGTTGACACCCTGGTGACCATCAGAGTGTCGCCCTTCCAGAAGCTCAGCTCCCCGGTATCGGGGATCCATCGAGGTCCTGAACCGCCGGACGTGGACACCTGGTCTTTGGCCCCGGTGGGTGGAAAGGGTGCTACGAAGACCTCCCCCTCCCACTCATACGCGATCCAATCTCCGTCCGGTGAGAAGACGCCGCCCGCTTCGTCTTCCGTGGTGTTACCTACGGGAAGGAGGTTTTCAACGTTGTCCACCTCCAGCGGATACACGTCCCTTCCCTGACCTGAAACGAAGTAATCGAATGCGAGCCAGCGTCCGTCCGGCGACCAATCGCTGAGGTGAATGTGGTGGTCTCCCGTGAACAGCGGCGCGGGCGCGGCTCCCGAACGAATCTCCTTCACGAAGATTCGGCTCACACCACCGACCCAATCGGAGTTGAAGGCGATGCGGGTGCCGTCGGGATGCCATACGGCCCCGTCTTCCATGGGCAAATCGAAGGTCAGATGCTCGAGCTCCTCCGAAGAAAGATCCAGAAGGTGGACATCGGTTTCGCCGGGGCGGGACACCGCCAAAGCCACCCGCTCCGCGTCGGGGGAGATCTTCACGAAGTAGATCCTCATGGGTGGCCCTAGGCGCCGCCGTTGTCCTTGTCGGTCCACGGCCCATAGCACCTGGTCGGACCATGGGTCGCCCCGAAGGAAGGCCGCCGTGCCGTTCTCCGACACGGCGAAATGAGCGACGCCACCATATGCCCCCACATGTACACCGGACTCCACCGCAAACGCATCGCCCTCCACCTCCATGCCCTCGAGATCGAAGGGGATGACCAGGATGGTTCCTTGAACGTTGGCGAAAAGCACATGGCCGGTGGGCAGGTAGCGGCCGAACATTGCTTCCTCCACCACGACCCTTTGGTCACCGGACTCCATATCCCTGACCATCACCTTCGAGTCATGGGATTGGCCGCTGGGACCCATGGCCGTGAACAGGATGCGGCGGCCACCGTCGAGGATCTGGGGCCACTTGTGCTGGTGTTCGGACGTGAGGTCCATGGTTGTGATCTGCTCCAGCGGGCCTCCCCCCTCGGGCAGGCGTTGGATGCCTCCGAAGCCGGAGAGAGCCACATAGCCGTCTTCACCCCAATCCGCCCCCATGAGATAGCCATCCGGAAGGGGCGCTATTTCGGTGACCGGGCCTCCCGCCACCGGCACCTTCTTGAGGATTCTGTCCTGAGCAAAGGCCAGGAAGCGGCCGTCGGGCGAAAAAAACGGGTTGCCGGCCCCTTCGGTTGCTGGAATGAGCTCGCTCTCGAACTCGGAAAGAGGCCTCCGGTAGAGTCCGCCTTGCCCCCGGAACACCAGGGTTTCACCGTCGGGAGAAAGAGCGATCTGCGCAGCTTGCGCGATGAAGGCCCCCCCGGGGATGGGTACGGTGAAGCTGGTGACCTGAGGAGCGGCGGGTGGCCCAGCCATTGCCTTGGACAGGAGCCATCCCCCGACTCCCCCCACTGCCAGCACCAGGGCCGCCACGGCCAAGATTCGTCTCGGGTTGGCCGGGATCGACGGCCCCCGCCCGTCCCCCTCCGGCGCCCCGGCGGGGGATGAGAACTGTGGCGGGAGGGCCAACTCGCCCTTCAGCGTGGCCGCAAAGGCCTCGGCGGTCTGGAAGCGGTCGGCTGCCAC
Organism: uncultured bacterium; assembly: GCA_965365235.1. Taxonomy (GTDB): domain Bacteria; phylum Gemmatimonadota; class Gemmatimonadetes; order Longimicrobiales; family Gaopeijiaceae; genus CBDUAX01. The sequence goes on along the minus strand of CBDUAX010000829.1, from coordinate 190 downwards.
CCTCTGCAGAGCGATCTGGACCGCGCCAGCAACCTGTACCGGCACCGAGGTCCGTCGCATCCCCACCGGCTCCACATCATTGAGCTGCTGGACCTCAAGGGACCATTGGTGGTCCATGAGCTGGTTCAGGAATTGGATTTACCCCAGGCATCGGTCTCGGGCCACTTGGCCAAGATGCGAGCCGCGGGGC
>CBDUAX010000828.1:0-1885 GCA_965365235.1 uncultured bacterium | reverse complement strand
CGGGTCGTCCTCCCGAATGACGAGACCGCCCAGCAGCGAGAGCTTCTCCTCGATCCGCTCGTACCCGCGATCGATGTGATAGACCCGGTGAACGTGCGTCTCGCCCCTGGCCACGAGGCCGGCCAGCACCAGGGCGGCGGAAGCGCGGAGGTCCGAAGCCATCACCGGTGCGCCGGACCGGAGGGTGGCGGCCAGGGAAGTCTTGTTGGACATCGCGCAGGTTCTCTGACCAAGAAAGGCATCATGTACAACCTGCTGGGTAAGGAGATTCGAGGGCGCTTCGGCTTCCCTTCAGGGGTGATCACGACGAACAGTGACATCGCCCGATACATGTTCGAGCACGTCCCCCAGTTCGGTTTTTATCAGGGGAAGAGCACCACCATCGAACCCACGGTCGGAAACCGGGAGGACATCCTCACGCAGCCCACGCCCGATTCGATGTGGAATGCTGTGGGCTACACCAACCCCGGTCTCAAAGCCACGGTAGAGGGGTTCCGGGAGCTCAGAGCGACGACCCCGCCCGACGTCTTCCTCATGGCCCAGATCGGGGAGAGCACGGAGGAGAAGTTCGCTCACTCCATCGACGCTTTCGAGCAGGCCGGGGACATCGCCGACGGCTACGAGATCAATGTGTCCTGCCCTCACGCGGCAAAGGGCGGGATCCTCATCGGGTCCAACCCCGACAGTGTGCGGAGTGTCACGGCGGCGGCGAGGAAGGCCACCCGAAAGCCCATCATCGTCAAGCTGAATGCCGGGGTGAAGGACTTCGAGTCTATTGCCGTGGCGTCTGTTGAAGGTGGTGCTGACGCCATCTCGGCCATCAACACCCTGGGTGGCCCAAACCCCGAGCTGAGCAATCGGTTTGGCGGCCTCTCCGGGGCTGCCATCTTCCCCTCCACCGTAGACGCAATCAAACGCCTCAGACAGGTGACGTCAGTCCCCATCGTCGCCATGGGAGGGATCCGTGGAGCTGGAGACATACGGGTTCTGGAAGCCATCGACGACTCCCTTTTCTATGCCATCGGTACGGCTCTGGGTGGCCTGACTTCTCTGCAGATCGTCGAGTATTTCCGACTCCTGGAGCGAGACCTGGTCGAGGGCACGGACGTCGCCACCGGCATGACCCTCAACCGGAATCTGATGGAGTACCACCCGTTCGTCGTGAAAGAGGTGGTCGCCTACGGAGAGTCGGTCCGCGTCATCAAGTTCCACGAGCGACTGGACGCCAAAGTCGACGTGGGCCAGTACGTCTTCTTCAAGGTGAGCGAAACCGACTCCAAGCCTTTCTCCGTGGCCGACAATCGGGATGGGCTCGAGCTATTGGTCCGAGCCGTGGGCCCCATGACGGAGCGGGCTTGCCAATTGAAGAAAAACGACGTGGTGCGGGTCCGGGGTCCGTACGGTCACCAGTTCTCCCTGCCCGGCGACCGGCCTGTGGTGATGGTCGGGGCTGGGGTGGGCATTGCGCCCATTCACTATGCGGCGGTGCACCACCAGGGCCCCAAACGTGTCTTCATCGGGGCCGTAACTGCTGAAGAGCTCTCCTACTACGAATCGTTCAAAAAGGCGGGGAATATACGGGTTTCGACGGATGACGGGAGCGAGGGATTCAAGGGGTACATCCACCAGCTGGTGGAGGCGGCGCTGGCGGAAGAGCCGCTGGAGAATCCGGTCTTCCTGAACTGCGGTCCGGAAGTGGCCATGAAGGCCCTGGATGAGGTGGAACGGCGGTATGCGCCGCCGGAGGACATCTTTCACATCATCGAGCGCTACACAAGCTGCGGCGTGGGGATCTGCGGAAAGTGCGCGACCCCTTCGGGGCTCCGGTCCTGTATCGATGGGCCGGCTTTCTCGGCGGCGGACTTCACTCCGGGTGTGTACGAAC
>CBDUAX010000827.1:0-1895 GCA_965365235.1 uncultured bacterium | reverse complement strand
GCCGTGCAGATCGACGATATTCTTGACGATAGCCAGTCCCAGACCCGATCCCTCGTGACGGCGTTTGTGACTGAAAAAGGGATCGAAACAAAAAAGGGATACGCACCCAAGGGGAAGAACACGGGCTCGGTGAAGCCCAAGGGCACCTCCCGTATTCGAGCGCATGACGATCTCGAAACCATCGGGTTGAAGTCCCGAAAACCTGGGTGGTTGAAAGTCCGGTCCCCCGGGGGTCAGAATTACCTTCGCCTCCAAAAGCTCATGCGTACCCAGTCTCTTCACACGGTGTGCGAAGAGGCGGCCTGCCCGAACATCGGAGAATGTTGGGAGGCCGGTACGGCCACCTTTATGATCCTGGGCGATGTCTGTACCCGTGCGTGCAAGTACTGCGGTGTCGCACACGGAATGCCCAACCAGTTGGATGAGGAGGAGCCTTCCCGGGTCGCGGAGGCTGTGGAGGCGATGCAGCTGGAGCACGTGGTGGTTACCAGCGTCAATCGCGACGAACTCCCCGACGGTGGGGCGGGGATCTACGCGGAACTCATCCGACAGGTCCACCAACGGGTTCCAGCGTGTTCGGTGGAAGTCCTCATCCCGGATTTCAAAGGGGACGAGGACGCCCTTCGTCTGGTGGTGGAGGCAAAACCCGAGATCCTCGGACACAATCTTGAAACGGTCGAACGCCTCCACCCAGAGGTCAGGCCCGGTGGCCGGTACTGGCGCAGCATCTCATTCCTGGGCGCCGTCAAGAAGATGGACCCCACCAGGCTGACCAAGACGGGCATCATTCTGGGAATGGGCGAGACGAAAGAGGAAATTTCCCAGGCCATGGCCGATGTCAGAGAGGCCGGGGTGGACATCCTCACTCTGGGTCAGTATCTGCGCCCCTCCTCAGCTCATATTCCCGTGGCACGTTGGGTCGGTCCCGATGAGTTCTCCTACTGGAAACGGGTGGGAGAAGAGGAGTTGGGATTTGCGCATGTGGAATCCGGCCCACTGGTCCGGTCCAGTTACCATGCCAAGGAACAGGCGCGAGAAGTGGAAGCGGGGGACGACGGCACGATCAGGGATGTCTTGGAGGCGGACATACCAGCCCCAGCGGAGATCATGCCACCTCTCGTCCAGATTTCACCCCCAGGAAAAGAGAGGGGGGTAGGATGACGGTGGAATCCACCATGGCCCAGATTTCTGCGGACAAGGACCCTCTCCTGGGGTTCGACAAAGAAGCCCTTCTGACATTCCTCAGGCGGATGCTCCTCTACCGCCGGTTCGAGGAGAAGGCTGAAGAGGGATACGCCATCGGGAAGATCGGTGGCTTCTGCCACCTACACATCGGTCAGGAAGGGGCTGCGGAAGGGTGCATCGGGCCTCTCCGAGAGGACGATTACGTCATCTCGGCCTATCGAGAGCACACGCAGGCTCTGGCAAAGGGCGTGGATCCGAAGGAAGTCATGGCAGAGTTGTATGGCCGGCGGGGTGGGACCTCCTCCGGAAAGGGTGGCTCCATGCACATTTTCGGAGCCGACCATGGATTCATGGGTGGCCACGGCATCGTGGGAGCCCAAGTCCCCCTCGCCACGGGTTTGGGATGGGCCATCAAGTACCGAGGAGAGGACCGTGTGGCGGTCTGCTTTATGGGAGACGCTGCGGTCAACCAGGGCGCCTTCCACGAATCCCTCAACATGGCAGCCATCTGGAATCTCCCCGTGATCTATGTCGTGGAGAACAACGAGTACGGGATGGGAACGGCCTTCAGTCGTGTTTCGGCCACCGAAATCAAGGACCGATCCTCAGGGTACGGGATCCCGGCCAGCGAGGTGAACGGTCAGGACGTGCTGGTCACCTACCGCCATTTCGAGAGGCTCATAGCGGAAGTACGCGGCGGAGGCGGTCCC
>CBDUAX010000826.1:0-1897 GCA_965365235.1 uncultured bacterium | reverse complement strand
GATTACACAGTGGTCCTGAAGGTCGGCGCCGAGGAGTTCCGCCAGACGCTCAAAGTGATGAAGAGCCCGAACGCCGGGGGATAAGACGGGATCTTCGGCAAACTCTGGCAAAACCAACAGTTTGACATAATCTTCGGGGTGCCCCTTCCTTCATGGGGGCACCCCTTCTTTTTCGGAGGTATCGATGCCAAGGAGCCACCCCCCTCGAAACCGGCCTTCGGCGAGGCTGGCCAGGGGCATTCTCCTGGCCCTCTTTCTCCTGCCCCTCCTCCTGGGCCCAGACCCACTCCATGGCCAGATCCCCAAGGACAGGATCCACGTTTCCCTGAGCCTGGGAGGGTACGTCATGTTCGGTGTGGGTTATACCCACTGGGTGGAGAGGCACCATGCCCTGGAGGCGACCCTCTACCCCTTCGCCTATCCCTGGGACGGCATTCCCTGTGCCCTCAAGCTGGGGTATGCCTGGATCCCCTCCAACGAAGCGGTCCGGGCAAAACTCGGGGGAAACTTCACCCTCCTGCTCCACGATCACGAGGGGATCGGTCGAACACTGACTCCCCTGGTGGCGTTTACACCGGGGATCCAGTACGACCCAACCAGGGGAGAGAGCATCCGCTGGGACTTTTGGATGTCCTACTTCCCAACCGAAGGCGTTTTCGCCCCTACCGCCCTGGAGACCCTCTTCGGCTGGAAACACTGAGGCCCCACCCCGGCCGGGGCCCGCCCGATCAATCGCTCCCGAGATGTTCTTTGAAGAACGCGATGGTCCGCGGCCAAGCCGCTTCGGTGGCTCTCATATTGGCCCCTTCCCTCCCGCTTTGCTGCCTGAGGAAGCCGTGGCCGGCACCGTCGTAGATATTCGGCTCGTAGAAATTCCCCAAACGATCCATTTCAGCCTTTGCGTCTGGAATGGTGGCGTTCACCCGGGCGTCATCCCCGCCGTAGTGCCCCAAGACAGGAGCCCGGATCGCAGAGAGAGCCTCGGCGGAGGGAGACCCACCGTAATAGACCACGGCGGCTCCGAGCTCGGGCCACTCGGTGGCCATCCGAAAACTGGTTGACCCCCCCCAACAGTACCCGACAACCCCAACCGTGGAGCCCGCCGATGGCAGGGCCGTGGCGTACGCGGCAGCGGCTTTCAGTCGGCGAGTGACCTCCTGCGGGTCCAGAGCCCGGATCAGAGCCACCGCTCCCTGTCGATCCACCGACTCACTCCCTCCTCCCTCGGGACCCTTTCCGCTGATCAGGTCGGGGGCGATGGCGAGGAACCCCTCAGCCGCAAGCTGATCGGCCACCCCCCGAATCCAGTCCGTTAGCGCATAGATCTCGTGGATGACCACCACCACGGGCGCAGGGCCGGAACGTTCCGGATAAACCACCCAGGCCCGGACCATGTCGCCATCCCCCGCATCGAAGTCAACCCACTCCCCGTGTCGGGGAGAGGCGTCCAGATGAGCCACGGCGCCCTCTTCATCGGGCGGGAACGCCTGGGCCACCCCCACTTCCGGGTCGGATGCCAAGAGGGCCGCCAGGGCAAGGGGAAAGAAAGGTGCATGACGGTAAAGACTCGGCCGGGTACGCGAGGCCATGGTTCCTCCGATTCGGGGAGTTCAAGAGCTGTCAGGGATGTTTTGTGAAAGAAAAAGTTTCAAAGAAATGAGGTCCAAGTAAAGGGGCCACCGGCGGAGGGTCGTAGACGGTACGGAGGGGCCACGGGGGAATCGGGCCGGAAATAGAGGAAAAACCGGGCCGGCAGCCCATCCCGCGCCACCGACCCTTTCTGCCCCAGGGAACTACAAAACCCCCCGGCACCCCCGGAGCATTCAGAATGGCTTGCCTACATCACCTCGTTGCGAAGGTGATGGGGAGAGAGATCCAGACCGGCACTGGTTTGTCC
>CBDUAX010000825.1:0-1912 GCA_965365235.1 uncultured bacterium | reverse complement strand
CCCGTCGAAATCCGGCTTCTCCGGGGAAAGGGCACTTCGGAAGAAAGTCAGCTGAAAACCGAATGCCTCCCCATCCGGGCCCGCCAGATTCCCTGTCAGGTACCACCACTCGGTCTGGTAATCGGGGTGGGGACCGTGATCGTCCGGGAACCGGAAAGGTCTAGGTTCGAGAGCTCGCGCATACCCCTCCTGGGGCACCCCCCCCAGGAGGTCCGACACGGAAAGTGAAGAAGAGGCCACCCTCTCTCCGGTATCCATCCCCGGTGAGCAGGAGAGGAGAACGCCGAGCAGAAGAAGGGACAGGAGGGTTCCGATCCTGTTGGCTTGAGGCGGAGTTCCCAGGAAAGGACGCATGGGATCACTCCTCCCTCAATGCCAGGGCAGGTGAGGTCCTGGCCATGCGCCAGGCCGGAAGGATCCCGGCCAGGAGGGCCCCGAAGACCGCCAACGCCACGGCCTGAAAAAGGATCTCAGGGCCGACCTCGAGTTGGAGGGTCCACCCGAATGATCGTTTGTTGACAACAAATACCATGACGATGGCCAGGATCATCCCGGCGGGAACGGCCAGAGCCCCGGCCACGAGGCCTAAAATCCCGGTTTGGGCGAAAACGAGGCCCCAGACCTGAGCCGGGGTGAGGCCGTTGGCCCGAAGTACGCCCAACTCACGCCCCCGTTCGAACTGGAGTGCCATTAGCGCGCTGAATACCCCGATAAAGGCCACCACGAAGGCCAGCAGGCGGAGCACACCTGTGATGGCAAAGGTCCGGTCGAAGACCTCGAGGGACGCTTCCTTCAGGGCCCGGTTGGACCGGATCTGCACGATCTGGTCGTTCCCTACTCGGGCCTGGAGAGCCGGCACCAACACCTCCGGATCGCGGCCCTCCTCGAGAAACAGGCCGAGTGAGGTGATCCCCCGGTCTCGCCAGTATCGATCATATGTGGCGCGGCTCATCATGAGGACACCCTGCTCGGAGCCATAGTCGAAGAAAATCCCCTGGATTGGAAATGAGCGGATCCCCTCCTCAGAGGCGAGAGGAACCAGATCCCCCACATCGAGGCCCCGGCGGTAGGCAAATGGCTCCGACACGAAGACCCCTTCGCCTCTGCGGAACACCTCGAACGCCCCCGCCCCTCCGCCGGCCTGAAAATCGAAGGCAGCCTCTCCTCGGGGATCCAGATCCAGAGCGACGATCCTGGTTGGTCCGTCCTCCGTCACCACCCTGGCTTCCCGGTAGGTACTGACCCCAGCCACCCCCGGGGTCGAGGTCAATCTCCGGATCAGATCACCATCCAGGGTGCCCTGAGCCCTTGAGGAAACCAGGCCCGGCACGGAAACATAGACATCGGCCTGAAGCGTACCGTCGAGCCATCGGGACACGGTCTCCCGGAACGAAGAGATCATGGTCCCCAGCCCGACGGTGACAGAAACCGCCACGACCAACGCCGCCATTGCCGGTGCCGTTCGGCTCATGGAGGCGACGACGCCCCGTGCTGCCAGGGCCCCTAGGATTCCGCCTCCTCTCTTCGCCAGCGGCCCTCCCAGACGCATGAGGATGGAGGTGGTCAAGGGTGTAAGGAGGGCCAATCCCATCACCACCCCGAACAGACCGGAAAAGCTCAACAGCACGCTTCGAGATGGGAAAAGAAGGAGGACGCCCCCTGTGACCAGGAGGGCCCCTCCAAGAAGACCAGCCCGGGGAACCGCCCTCCGTGCACGTTCCTCCAGGACGGACCGGATCTGGGTAACCCGGGGGGGGGCCAGCGATGCTTCCAGGGCGGGAGGCACGGCTGCCGCCAGAGTGGCGAATACGCCCAGGAGCCCGCCCTTCAGGAGGACTCCTGCTGCCACCGGGCGATGATATCGGTCAGCTCGCTATAGATTACCCGCAGCCGCTGGGGCAGCGGCGTACCG
>CBDUAX010000824.1:0-1916 GCA_965365235.1 uncultured bacterium | reverse complement strand
GCCGCTACGACGACGCTTCCACCATCAGCCCCATTTCCAGCCTGGACGTAGGGATGGATGCCACCGCCGTGGGGCGGATCCGGAGCAAAGGCGTCATCCCCACCCGCTCCGGGTTCCGGATCTTCCAGGTTGTCCTTCAAGACGAAACGGGAATGATCACCTGCGCCTGGCCTGGCCAACCGTGGTTGGACCGTAGGATCCGGCAGGGTGACCTCCTCCTTGTCACCGGCCCGGTAAAGTTCTTCCATGGCCGCCAACTTCAACCCCGGGAGTTCACTCTTCTGGGGAGGGAAGGGGAGGGTGAGGAGGACTCGACGGCGAAAGGGACCATCTTCGTCTCCTACCCGGCGAGCGAGGAGGTGCCTCAGTGGGTCTTGAGGCGCGTATTCTCCAGAAACCTGGAATGGCTCCTCAAGGAAGCCGAGGGGGAGGAGTTTCTCTCACAGGCCGACCGGAAGGGGCTGGGCCTGGTGACCCTTTCCCAGGCCCTGGGGGCCATGCACTCCCCGACCTCACTCAAGGAGGTGGAGGCGGGTCGGCGACGGTTGGCTTTCGATGAGCTTTTCTTTCTCCAGCTGGTCCAGGCCCAGGTGCGGTACCAGCAGACCGAAGCCCAGCCCGGGATCTCCTTCCAACGGACCAATGAGCTCATCCGTCCGCTCCACGAGGCCCTCCCTTTCCAGCTCACCGATGCCCAGGCCCGTGTCCTCCGGGAGATCTATGGCGACATGGCCGCCTCCCGTCGCATGAACCGCCTTTTACAGGGGGATGTGGGATCGGGAAAGACCGTGGTGGCCCTCTTCTCCATGCTGTTGGCCCTGGAGAGCGGATATCAGGCGGCCCTCATGGCCCCCACGGAGATCCTGGCTGAACAACACGCCAGGAAGATCGGTGAGATGTTGGCTCCCATCGGGGTTCCGGTGCACCTGATGACGGGTCGGCTGGGAGCGGCCCAACGGCGGGAGACGCTGGCGGCTTTGGCCGACGGTACGGGGAGGGTGACGGTGGGGACCCACGCTCTCATCCAGGAAGGAGTGGCCTTCCACCGTCTGGGGCTGGTGGTGGTGGATGAACAACACCGTTTCGGGGTGCGGCAGAGGATGGTCCTGGGGGAGCGGGAAACCCGGCCGGATGTGCTTGTCATGTCCGCGACGCCGATTCCCAGGTCCATGGCCATGGCCCTGTATGGCGACCTGGACCTGAGCGTCCTGGATGAGCTCCCCCCGGGTCGAAGGCCCATCGAGACGATCCTGAAGACGCCAAGGGGGCGAAAGGGGCTCTACGCTTTTCTGGACAAGGAGATGGATGCGGGCCGCCAGGCTTATGTGGTATACCCGCTGGTAGACGAGTCCGAGAAGCTGGACCTCCGTTCAGCCACGGAAGAGTTCCAGCGCCTCTCGGAGGAGGTCTTCCCAAACCGGAGTGTGGGACTCCTCCACGGGCAACTCTCTTCAGACCAGAAGGACACGGTCATGCGGGCCTTCCTGGCCGGGGAGATTCAACTTCTGGTGGCGACCACTGTCATCGAAGTAGGGATCGACGTTTCCAACGCGACCGTCATGGTCATCGAGCACGCAGAACGTTTCGGTCTTTCCCAGCTCCACCAGCTCCGGGGGCGGGTCGGCCGGGGGGCGGAGAAATCGTACTGTTTCCTCGTCTCTCAACCCGGGGAGGTGGCCCGGGAGCGGTTGAACATCTTTCAGGCCACCCACGACGGATTCCAGATCGCCCGGGCCGACCTCCAGATCCGTGGACAGGGAGATCTGTTCGGAGCTCAACAGCACGGCCGTGATCCCATCCTCAGCTTCGCCGATCTCTCCAGGGACGAGGAACTCCTCCGTGAGGCCCAAAAAAGGGCCCGGGAGCGGATTTCGAGCGACCCGGCCCTGACCAAGCCAGAGAACCAACACGTGAAG
>CBDUAX010000823.1:0-1917 GCA_965365235.1 uncultured bacterium | reverse complement strand
AAGGCCTCCACGACCGCCCCCGTTTTAGCCCACTGCTCTTCCCGTACGAAGAGGGTCCCCATGAAGAGACCGCACCAGGCGTTCAGGTTCGTTGTCAAACAGAGATCCGGGTCCAGGAGAGCGGCCTGCTCCCCTTCCGGAAGCCAACCCCAGAGTTCGTTCACATGGCCGAGGTATATCCCTTTTGTGGCATCACTGACATTCAGGGAATCCATGTACTGGGCTCCGGTAGCCAGGGCTCCCTGGGAGCCCGCCTTGTAGAGCCGGAAAGCATCCCGATTGATTCCCTGAGAGGCCTCGATGGCGTCCTCCAGGAGAGCTGACCGATCCCATTGGTCCATCCTCTGGGTATAGGTCCCATCCAGGAGACCTGACACTCGGGAGTCTTCCTCCATCAGGGATGTGGCGGCTTCCGCGGCCTCCGCCGGGGAACCCAGGAAGATGGGGATGGCGTACTCCACATGTTCGAGACCTCTCCGGTGTCCGGTTAGGGACTCGTATTTCGTGATGGCCTCTTCGGCCCCCTCCCGGTCCCCGCTGATCACCTTGAAGTCGGCCACATGGAGATAGTAGGGGGCAAAATCGGGATCCAGGCTCACGGCCCGGTCGATGGCCCGGATGGTCTCTTCATCGGTGCCGTAGGTTCCGTCTCCTACGTGGATGATGGTTTCAGCCAGAAGAAACCAGGTCTCCGGGTCGTCGGGGTATTTCTGGACCGCCTCCTTCAAAACCGGAATCCCGTTGGGTTCCAGGTGATTGAGGGCGTTCCAGGCCTCCAGCATGAATTGGTAGCGGGGGGACAGCCGATCCTCGAAGGCCATGGCCTTCTCCCCGTATTCCATCATCTGGTCGGAGGACTCGTCCTCGAGCCATCCATAGGCCTCCGAGAGGCGGATCAGAGCGATGGCGAATGCCGTATCCGCTGCCACTGCCCTCTCGAAGGACTGAACCGCCTCCGCGAACATGCCCTTCCGGTAGTGCCGTTCCCCCTCGAGGAAAGCCGCCAATGCCGGGAGGGAATGGGTCGTCATGTTTTCCGCCGTGAGATCCCCGGCCCCAGAGCGGCCTACGGCCTGGAGGAGGGCACGCATGGTTTCCACTGCGAGGTCGTCGGCCAGGGTCAGGACTTCGGCATTGGGCCCTTCCGCTGTCCCCTGCGCCACCTCGGCTCCCGTGTCCAGGTCGTAGAGGTTCGCCACCAGCCGGACGTTGTCTCCCAACCCCACCACGCTTCCCAGGAGGGCATAACGGGCTCCAGTGGCCCCGGCTGCCCGGAGGGCCGTCTGCAGATCAGGGGTTTCCTCGTCCCCCACAGCCCTATTCCACCGGGCCATGACCGTCCGAGCGTCGATGGTCCGATACCCGCCCACTCCGTCCAGGTTGTTGGTCAGGAGATCCATCATCCCCTCCCGCCAGATCCCGAGATCAGATCCCCGAACTTCGAAGGGCACAACCGCGATCCCATCAGCCGCTGGCGCTGCCCCGGCCTCGGGCGGCCCCAGATAAGGTCGGTTCCCCGTGAGAATGACGAAGAGGCCTGAGGCGCCGAAGAGAAGGCTAAGGGCCACCACTCCACCCATGATCGCCCGTCCCCAGGTCAGGTGGGGGAGCTTTCCGGCTATCAGGCTCCGGCCGAGGTCCTTGGGCGCGATCTCCCAATCAGAGGGCACCTCTCCCGCCGCCTCCCGGGCGTCGGTGTCCGGGAGGGACTGGATCCAGGCCGTTGCCGCAGTGATCACCAACCCGATCAACAGGAGGATCACGGCTGTCGGCCCCAACCAATCGGGCAAACGCAGGGTGTTCTGGAGAACATCCACAACCTGGAGAATGCCCCAGGAAACGCCCAGGTAGACGAGAATGACCTGGACGATCCGGGCCTCTTTTAGACGGGTCCAGAGACTTGGCTTGGACATGGGT